>DJWG01000071.1:3630-51858 GCA_002440945.1 Rhodobacteraceae bacterium UBA6236
GCACGGGCGATGGCGACCCGCTGCTGCTGGCCGCCCGACAGCGCCTCGGCGCGTTTGGGCGCCTGTTCGGCGATGCCCAGACGCTCAAGGATGTCGAGCGCGCGGTGGATGTCGGCATTGGGCCAGAAGTTGAACATCGTGGCCATGGTCGAGCGGCGGCTGAGCGTGCCATGAAGCACGTTCGAGGCCACATCGAGCCGCGGCACAAGGTTGAACTGCTGGAAGATCATCGCGCACTGGCCCTGCCAGTCGCGCTTGTCGCGGCCCTTCAGCGACAGGACGTCGCGGCCCTTGAAGCGCACCTCGCCCGAGGTGGCGTCGGTCAGGCGGTTCATCAGCCGCAGAAGCGTCGATTTCCCCGCGCCCGACCGGCCGAGGATGCCGATGAAGCACGGCCCGTCAACGGTGAAGGTGACGTTCGAAACGGCGGTGCGTTCGCCAAAGACCCGGGTGACACCGCGAAAGTCCAGAAGCATGTCCACACCATTTCCCAAACACTGTTCGGGGGCGGTGCTAGTGATGATTCATGACAGGGGTGCGCGTGTTTTGTAAAAGTTTGGTGTCGTGAGCGACTGGGTGCCAAGGGACCGGCGCCCTGTCGCGGGCCAGATCGTAAAAGCCATCCGCCCCCAGATCGGCCCAGTCCGAGACCACGCCATCGGGCCAGATCACCCTGACCCGCGCGGCCGGACGCGACCCCAGGCCGAAGTGCAGCCAGCCAAGGCCGCCCCCCGCGTGCCCGCCGCCCGACGTGACCTCCCGCTGCTGGACATGATCGCCCGTGTCGACCTCGATCCAGGCGCCGATGGCATCACGGTTCGGCCCGGGCTGGTGAAGCGCCAATGCGATCCAGTGCCCCTTCGTGCCGCCGTTCCGCCAAAGCTGCGCCGGGCCGTTGCGATTGACCACCACCAGATCCATCTGCCCATCCAGATTGAAATCCGCCAGCGCCGCGCCGCGCGCCGTCAACAGGCTCGCGATGCCCGCCTTGTCACCCACCTCGGTGAAAATTCCGTCCTTACCCTGCAAAAGCAGGTTGTTCGGGTCGGCCTGCGCGAAATCCGGCATCTCAGATACATTGCCCTTCGCGATGAACAGGTCATTGAAACCGTCGTTGTTCATATCCTCGAATGCCGCATGCCAGGCGGTCGAGGGCCGCACGTCGCCCCCCGCGTAGGGCCGCTGCGCGATGGCGCCGCGCGGGAAGGCCACATCGGCATAGCGGGGCAGGGGCGATGCGGGATCGGCCAGCGTCTGGAGCTTGTTGTCCGCCATGCTGGTCAGGAAATACTCCGGGAAACCGTCGAAATCCAGATCGGCGCTGGCGATGCCCATGCCCCAGACCCGCAGGCGCTGCCAGCCTTCACCTTCGGTATAAAGGCGCGGCGGCTGGCCGGGCGGGATGTGCCAAAGCTGTTCCTGCCCGCCCTTGTAATATTCGCGGTCGTTCGACACCCGCAGCGCCGGCTGGCCCGAACGGTTCCAGTCGCTGAACAGCATCGACAACGCGCAGAAGCTGGGAAGCAGCGGCAGCGGCTTGGCGAAACCCGCGTTCGGGCCCGGGCGGAGCAGCCGGTTTTCGGTGCAGCTTCCCCAGGGAAAGGCGTCCTGGGTCCGGTCGATGTAGCTGCCGATGGCAAGCGTGGGCCAGCTTGCCCCGGCCTCCCAGGTCGCGGCAAAGGCGGTGGACCACAAATCGCCGCCATCGAAATGCCAGGCCTCGTTGGCGCGTTCGAACCGGCAACCGCCCTTGCCCTTCAGCACCAGATCCTCGCCCACCCGGAGCAGCACCAGATCGGTCAGGCCGTCGCCGTCGATATCCAGCGGATAAAGGCCCGAAACTCCGGTCACCTCCACCCCCGCATCGGCGCGCAGAAGGCGCAGCGCGCCACCGGGGGCGCTTTCGTTCACCCAGAGCGTCGCGGGCGCGGTGCCGCCGGCAATCGCGATGTCGGGCCGCCGGTCGCCGTTGCAGTCGAAGGCGGCGATCCCGCCGCCCACCATCTGTTCCCAGTCTCCGGTAAAGCGCGCCTGCAGGCCGGCGCTGGCGGTTTCCTCGGTGAACACCGGCACCGCTGGCCCGGTTTCGGCCCCAGTTTCGGCGCCTGCTGCGGCGGCGCAGGCCAGCAGCAGGCAAAAGGTCCAAAGGCGCCTCACTCCAGCGTCCTTAACGCATTCACATGCGCGCCGATGCAGGCGCCCTGATCCAGCCCCCGCTCAATGGCGGAACGGAAATGGATGCCGCCATAAAGGCGCGAAACCGCCGCCTCGCGCGCCGCAGACCAGAAATCCGGGTAATCCCGCGCCGGCACTCCGTCATCGACGTGGGTGCCATCCGTGAAGGCGAAATGCGGGCCGAAGATCGCGGTCAGGACGCTGGCCGCCGCGCCCGATTGCGTGGAATGACCGGAGGGATATTCGGGGAAGGGCGGGGTGATCAGCAGCGGCTCCCACTTCGGGTCGATCACCCGCTGAATGTAGGTCACGGGGCGGATCAGGTCGTGGCGGAACTTGGCATTCCAGCAGCCGATGAATCCGTCCGAAATCGCGATCCCCAGCCGCGCCAGCGCGTCCACCGTGCGGGGAAGGTCCATCCCGTCGCGCGCCGCGATGTCCAGAAGGATCGACACCCAATGGCCGGGCGGCGTGGGCGACAACATCGGATCGTCCGACCAGAAGGCGGCGGTGGCGCGCTGATCCCCGGTTAGTGTCTGGGACACCCGGTAGACTTCCATTGCCTCGGCATGGAAGGCGGAGCCTTCGGCCTCGCTGTAGCTGGGCGGCAGCGGCAGGGGGCAGGCCGCGCCATCGGGAAGGACCAGCGGACGGTTCCTGCCCCAGTCGGGCAGCAGGGGCGCCTGTTGCTGGACGATGCGGCTGGTCGGAACCCAATGGCCGGGCCGGTCGCTGACCGTCCAGGTCATCGGGAAGCCCATGTTGGTGATCGCCGCACCGCCATCCGTTTCAGACCAGGCGAGGATATGATCGGCCAGGGCCTTGCCGAAGTCCTGGCTCCGCTGGACGACATCGGGCGGAACGCCCTCCGCCGCCCGCGCGCCAAGCTTCCCGCGCAGCGCAGCCATTGCCCGCTGTCCGGTCGGGCCGGTATTGCCGAAGAAATTCGCCACCGCCTCGGCCATCGCAGCCTGAAGGAGGATGCCGTCGTCATAAGCCGCGCCCGGATCGCGCTGGGGCAGCGGCGTCAGCGCGTTGAGCTGCCCGGCTAGCGAACGCATCCCCGTGTCGCCCGAGGCCGCTGTTTCATACACGGTGACCCCCAGATAGGCAAAGGCCCGCGCCGCGACAGGGGGCGAATAGGTGGGCGTATGCCGCACAAGTTCCAGCACCAGGCGATACCAGGTCGTCAGCGCCTCATTGGGGGTCAGCGCCGCGCGGACGGGTTGTGCCAGAACCAGTGACAACGCCAGCGCCAGCCCCAGGACGGCTGCGCGAAGCAGGGACCGGACCGGCGGTCGGATCATGTCGGTGCCTCCTCTGGCGCCATCGCTGGCGGGGCGATGGTAACGCTATCAGTCCGGCCTGTCACGCCAGCGCAGGATGGCCTCGATCAGCGCTTCAGGGGGCTGCCGGATGTCAAGCGTCAGGCCCCCTTCCCCGGCCGACAGCGGTTCAAGCGCCGCGAATTGCGTATCCAAGAGGCTTGGCGGCATGAAGTGGCCCTGACGCCCGGCCATCCGGCTATGGATAAGCAAGGGCGGCCCCGACAGTTGGACGAACCGCACCGGCCCGCCCGCCCCCTGACGAAGCCGGTCGCGATAGGCGTGCCGAAGCGCTGAACAGCCGACGATCACCGGCGCTTGCAGGCGCAGCACCCGGGCCACGCGATCCAGCCAGGGCCAGCGGTCTTCGTCCCGAAGCGGCAGGCCGCTGGCCATCCGGGCGATATTCGCCGGCGGATGCAGGTCATCGCCATCGACATAGGCCACCCCCATCCGCTGCGACAGCGTCCGCCCGATGGTGGTCTTGCCGCAGCCCGAAACCCCCATCAGAACGATCCGGTCGGGCGGGGGAACGGCGCCTGGGTTCACGGATGCTTGTCTCCTGTCCGGGCCGGTGCAGCGTGACATTCGCGTCCGGGGGTGGCTAGATCGAAGGACGATACCGCTATCATCGTGAGGTTGGCATCAGGAGTTTGGCCATGTCCAGTGGAACCGCCGATATCGGGCTGATCGGGCTTGGAACGATGGGGGCCGCGCTGGCGGCCAATATCGCCGAAAAGGGCTTTCGCATCGCGGTCTGGAACCGGCATGGCGATGTGACCCGCGACTTTGCCGCCACCGCCGGGGATCTGGCGCCGCGGATCGTCCCGGCCGCAACCCTGGCAGATCTGGTCGCCGCGATCCGGCCGCCTCGCGCGGTGATCCTGATGGTGCCTGCGGGGCCGGTGGTCGATGAACAGATCGCCGCGCTGCGCCCGCTCATGGACCACGACGACCTGATCATCGACGCGGGCAACGCCGATTTCCGCGACACCGATCGCCGCAGCGCCGAAGCGGCAAGCCATGGTCCGCGCTTCATGGGCATCGGCGTTTCGGGCGGTGAAGAAGGGGCGCGCCACGGGCCCTCGATCATGGCAGGCGGAGCGCCCGAAGACTGGGCCCGCGTCGCCCCGGTGCTGACCGCCATCGCGGCCCGCTATGACACCACGCCCTGCGCCGTCCGCATGGGGCCGGGGGGCGCGGGGCATTTCGTCAAGACCGTCCACAACGGCATCGAATATGCCGACATGCAGATGATCGCCGAAGTCTATGGCGTGCTCCGCGATGGGATGGGAATGACCGCCCCGGAAATCGCGCTGGTCTTTGAGGGCTGGAACGAAGGCGCGCTCCGGTCCTACCTGATCGAGATCACCGCGCTTGTGGCCGCGGCCACCGACCCGCAAACCGGCAAGCCGGTGCTTGATGTGATCCTGGATGCGGCGGGACAGAAGGGCACGGGCCGCTGGACCGCGATCGAGGCGCAGCATCTGGGCGCCGCCATCCCGGTGATCGAGGCGGCGGTCGCGGCGCGCAACATCTCGGCCGCCGTTGCCGAACGCCGCGCCGGCGAGGCGCAGTTCGGCCCGGCGCCGCACCGCCTGGGCGCCAATGCCCCGACGCGCGAGGTGCTGGAACAGGCGCTGATCGCCGGCAAGATCCTGTGCTATGCGCAGGGGTTCGAAATGCTGGCCCGCGCGGCGACGGACCTTCAATGGCCGCTGCCCATGCCGGATATCGCGCGGGTCTGGCGGGCGGGCTGCATCATCCGTTCGGACATGCTCAATGACATGGCGGCGGCGCTGGCTGAGGCGCCGGGACGGAACCTGATCCTTGCGCCCTTCTTCGCCAAACACCTGATCCGCGCGATCCCCTGCCTGCGGCAGTTGGTGGCGCTGGCGGCGCTGAACGGGTTGCCGGTTCCGGCGCTATCGGCGGGGCTTGCCTGGTTCGACCAGATGCGCACCGCGCGATCAACGGCGAACCTGATCCAGGGGCAGCGCGATTTCTTCGGCGCGCATGGCTTCGACCGGATCGACGGCGCAACCGGCTGCCACGGCCCCTGGGCGCAAGGCTAGACGAGCGCCCATCGGCCCTAGCGAGAGACGGTATCGATCGGGTAGACCGAAGTGGCCTTGATCCGTTCCATCGCGAAATGCGAGGTCACGTTCTTCATCAGCACCGCATCGGTCAGCCGCCGGTAGAAGGCATCGAAACTGGGCATGTCCGCGACCGCGACGCGCAAGAGGTAGTCCATTTCCCCGGCCATGCGGTAGACCTCCATCACCTCGGGCAGGCTCTCGACCGCCTTGGCGAAACTGTCGCGCCATTCGACGGAATGGTTGGCGGCCTCGATCCCCACATAGGCGGTCAGGCCAAGGCCGATCCGCTTCGGATCGACCAGCGCCACGCGGGCGGTGATGATGCCCTGATCCTGCAGCTTCTGGATGCGCTTCCAGCAGGGGGTTTGCGACAGTCCGACGCGGTCGGCAATCGTGGCGACAGGCTGCGTCGCGTCCCGCATCAGTTCGGCGATGATCTTGCGGTCGATCAGGTCCAGTTCGGGCATGGGATCCTCGCGGGTATACACGACTTTATTTAGCGTGTTTTTGAACATAAAAGACGATTTGTTATGTCGTCAATAAAATATCCCACCGGAAACACAAAATCGGAGCCGCTTCGGGAAAATTCCTGCCAGAACGGAAAACGGCCGTGAACCTTCCGGGTCGCGGCCGTTGGTTTGGAAAGGGGAAGGTCAGGGCGCCAGGAAATCCAGCCGCGGACCCAGCGGCACGATGCCGTTCGGGTTCAGCGACCTGATCGAATAGTAACCCGCCTTGATGTGGTCGATGTTCACCGTCCTGGCGATGCCGGGCATCCGGTAGATCCGCGTCACATAGGCCGAAAGGTGCGGGTAAGAGGCCAGCGTGCGCAGGTTGCACTTGAAAAGCCCGTGATAGGCGGCGTCGAACCGCACCAGGGTCACGAACAGGCGGATGTCGGCTTCGGTGAAGCGCGGGCCGGTCAGGTAATCGCGCCCGTCCGACAGGCGGCGCTCAAGTTCATCCAGCATCGCGAAGACCTCGTGGAAGGCTTCCTCATAGGCGTCCTGCGTGGTGGCGAAACCGGCGCGATAGACGCCGTTGTTCAGCGCCGGGTAGATCCGGTCATTCAGCGCGTCGATCTCGGTCCGCAGGTCGGCGGGGTAAAGGTCGGGGCCCGAGGCCAGATCGCCGAAACCGTCGTTCAGCATCCGCACGATATCGGCGGATTCGTTCGAGACGATGGTTCCGGTTTTCTTGTCCCACAAGACCGGCACCGTGGCGCGACCGGTGAAATGCGGCTCGGCGCGGGTGTAGATCTCGTGCAGGTAGGTGGCGCCATTCAACGTGTCATGGTCCGATCCGGGATAGTCGCCAAAGCGCCAGCCTTGCGATGACAGCGCGGGTTCGACCACCGAAAGGCTGATCTTGTCCGTCAGCCCCTTCAGGCTCCGCGCGATCAGGGTCCGCGAGGCCCAGGGACAGATATAGGCGACATACAGGTGATACCGTCCGGCCTCGGCCTTGAAGCCACCCTCGCCGGTGGGGCCGGCGGCACCGTCCGGCGTCACCCAGTTGCGGAAGCTGGAGATCTGGCGCACGAAACCGCCCTTGTCATCCTTGGCCTGGACGGGTTGCCAATCCTCGGTCCATTTTCCATCGACGAGCATCTCATCGGTCCTTTCGTGTCAGGCTGACGGACGTGCCCCACGGGTCGGACAGTGCCGTCTTGCCGCCATTGCGAGCTCTCAGTGCCTGAAAGCTGTCAGCGTCTGCCAGCAGTTCCACATCCGCAAGCCCGGTCGCGGGCTGGGCCCGCTTCCCGGCGCCGCGACTGTTCCAGATGTTCGTCCCCAGGTGGTGGTGATAGCCGCCCGATCCATAGAAGGTCGCACCCGGGTAATGGGTCGTGATGTCCAAGCCAAGCGTGCCGTTATAGAAAGCCTCGGCCTCGGGGAGGGTTCCCACCTGCAGGTGGACATGGCCCACGACCATGCCCTCGGGGGCACCCGTCCAGGGGCCATCGGCGCTGCGGGCAAGGTCGTTCAGGTCCAGCGCATCGGTCGTCATGCGGATCGACTTGCCGTCATGGGCCCAGGCGCTGCGCGGGCGATCGACATAGACCTCGATCCCGTTGCCTTCCGGGTCGGCCAGATAGATCGCCTCGCTGACCAGATGGTCGGAGGCGCCTTGCAGCGGCAAGCGGGTTTCGGCGGCATGGATCAGCCAGCGCGCCAGCGCAGGCCGGTCGGGCATCAGGAAGGCGGTGTGGAACAGCCCCGCCTCGCGGTGGCTCGCGCGGCGGGCGGCCTTGTCGCCGCGCAGTTCCAGAAGCACCCGGTGGCCTGCGCCATAGCGGGCAGTGTCGCCGTCGCGGGACAAGGGCTGAAGGCCAAGCGCGGTTTCATAGAAGCGGCCCACGGCTTCAAGGTCATTGACCGTCAGCGCGACGCGGCCGATCTCGACGGGGGCAGAGGCGGAAGACATCTCAATTCTCCTGCGAATAAGGGGCGGGCCTCAGCGGCCCGACTTTTGTCCCAGCGCATAGGCGCCATCGCCCAAGAGCGCCTGCACGATCAGCGTGACGATCCAGAATGCCGGATATTCCCAGCCGCCATTCGGGTTCGAAAAGAAGAAGCCGGCCGCGAAGTGGACGGTGACGATGGAGCCAAAGAGCACCGCAGCAAGGATCAGCGAGGCGATGCGGGTCTTGATCCCCAGGATCAGCGCCAGCCCGCCGATGATTTCGACGGCAATCACAAGATAGGCAAGCGCACCGGGCAGGCCAAGGCTGCCGAAGAAGGCGGCGGTGCCGGCGGGCGTAAAGACGAAAAGCTTCAGCCCCGCATGGGCCAGGAACAGCCCGCCCGAAGCGACGCGCAGGATCGTTGCTGCCAGATCGGCGTTCGTGGTGACAGAAGCGGCGGCGGTATGGGTGGATACGGTGGTCATCTGGATCGTCCCCTGTTCGGTGCCTTGCGGCGTTTGCATGCCCAGAACAATGGGGCTTTTCCGTTCGGGTGATAATCCGGTATGGATGAATTACTTTCCTTCCATTTTGGAAGGTATTTGGCCCTCGGCTAGCCGCCGCGCCAGGAAATCGACCAGCACCCGCACCTTCGCCGCCAGATGCCGCCCCGAAGGATACATCGCATAAACCCCAAGGGGCCCGGGATCGAAGGCGGCCAGCAAGCTTTGAACCCGCCCCGCCCGCAGGCTTTCTCCGGCCACGAAGTCCGGCGAAAAGGCGATGCCCAACCCCGCCTCGGCCGCGCCCACGCAGACCGCGGCATTGGAAAACGCCAACCGCCCACGCACCGCGATCTTCTGCCCCTGGGCAAAGGTCCAGTGGCCCGGATCGCGGAAATTGGTGTCGATGATGCATTCATGGCCCTGAAGCTCGGGCGGGGTGAGGGGGGCGGGATGCGCGGCCAGGTAGGCCGGCGCGGCGATGACCAGCATCCCCACGTCGCAAAGCTTCCGCGCGATCAATGATGTATCCAGCGGCACGCCCACCCGCACCGCAAGGTCGAAGCCTTCGTCCACCAGGTTCACCAGCCGGTCGCTGAACTGCACATCCAGCGCGATATCCGGGTAGGTGGCCGCGAAATCATTCAGCAGGGGGGCCAGCCGGATGATGCCGAAGGTCAGCGGCGCGGTGATCCTGACCCGCCCCCGGGGCGCCTGCGCGGTGTTGCGCACCGCCGTGTCCAGCGCGTCGAAATCCGCCAGGATCTCGCGCAGGCGGTCGTAATAGGCGCTGCCGGCTTCGGTCAGCGACAGCGCCCGTGTGGTGCGGTTCATAAGCCGCACGCCCAGATCCTGTTCCAGCCGCGATACCAGCTTTGATGCCTGTCCGGGGCTTGTGCCCAGACGGGCCGCGCCCCCGGCAAAGCTGCCGGTATCGACGACGGCGGCAAACATGCGATCACAACTCAGGCGGTCCAAGGCAGGCACTTTCGCGGGGGGACAAGCGCGCCGATCCTGTCCGCGATACCCGCCCGTGACAAGCCGGGACGCGTTTTCCTGTGGATAAGTCTGGAAGCCGGTCGCGACTCGGGCAAGTTCACCTTATGTTCTTGTCCATGTCTGCTGCTGCCACAGCCCCGCCACCGCTTCTGCCCCACCGCGTCCATGAGGTTTGCGGGCCGGGCGCGCATGGCTTTGCCGCGATTCAGGCGGCGCTGCACAAGGGGCCGGTCCTTTGGATCGGCGCGGGCCATGCGCCCGAACGGCTGTTTCCGCCGGGGCTGGTGCCGGTCCTTGACCCCTCGCGCCTGATCGCGGTCGGGACGCGGTCGGAAACCGATCTGCTCTGGGCCACGGAAGAGGGTCTGCGCGCCGGCCCGCTGGGGCTGGTTGTGGCCAGCCCCGACAAGCCCCTGTCGCTGACTGCGGGACGACGGCTGCAACTTGCGGCCGAGGCGGGGCGCACGACGGGGCTTTTGCTGGTGCGTGCCGGCGCGGGCAGCAATGCAACTGAAACCCGCTGGCAGGCCGCGCCGGTGCTTCACGCGGATGGGGTGACGGACCAAAGCTGGCAGGAATGGTCCCTTCTCAAGAACAAAAAGGGAATAAATGGAACATGGATCCTTCGTTGGGATGCCAAGGCGCGTTCTTTGCTTGTGGTTTCCCCGCCTGGCGAGCGAACGCGCCTTGCGCCTCTGGCCCTGTGAGGGGCCCTTTGCGCTGGTCCATCGCGCCGCCAATGCCGAGCATCTGCATTGCCTTTCGCCCGAGGCCGAAGCCTGCGGGCTGCACCGGGGCATGAGCCTGCAGGACGCCCGCGCCATGTGCCCGGCGCTGGTCACGCGTCCGGCCGACCTGCCGCGGGAAATGGCCTTCCTCAGGATGCTGGCGCGCTGGACGGGGCGCTACAGCCCCTGGACGGCGCGGGACGGGTCGGATGGCGTGGTGGCCGACATCACCGGCGCGGCGCATCTGTTCGGCGGCGAAGCGGCGCTGATCGCGGACATCACCGCGCGGCTGGGGCGGGCGGGCCTGACGGTGCGCGCCGCCATCGCCGATACCCGGGGCGCGGCCCATGCGCTGGCCCGCCACGGCGGCGGGATCGCCGCCCCCGGCGCCACCCGCGCCGCGCTGGGCCGCCTGCCGCTGTCTGCCCTGCGGATCGACAGCGAAACCGTGGCGGGGCTGAACCGTCTGGGCCTGCGCCGCATCGCCGATCTGGCCGACCTGCCGCGCGCCCCCCTGAGCCGTCGTTTCGGTGCCGGACTTCTGTTGCGGCTGGATCAAGCGCTGGGCACACAGCCCGAACCCCTCTCGCCCGAGGCCGAGGTGCCGCATTTCGGGGTCCGCATGACGCTGCCCGAACCCATCGGTCTGGTCAGCGACGTGATGGCGGGGCTGGACCGGCTCCTTGATCGCCTTTCTGACCGGCTTGCCGCCGCAGGGCAGGGGGCGCGGCGTCTGCGGCTGGAACTGGGGCGGGTGGACCGCAGCACGGCGCTGGCCGAAATCGGGCTTGCCCGTCCCATGCGGGATGCGCGCCGCATCGCGGCCCTGTTCCGCCCCGCGGTCGAGGAGATCGACGCGGGTTTCGGAATCGACCTGATGCGCCTGACGGTGACGCAGGCCGAACCGCTGGCGGCGCGTCAGGTCTCTGCCGGGGGCGAGGTCGCGGGCGACCGGCTGAGCGATCTGGTCAGCCGTCTGGGCAACCGGCTGGGATTCGAGGCGATCCAGCGCTTCGCCCCCGCTGAAAGCCATATCCCCGAACGCAGCTTCCTGACGCTGCCCGCCGCCCATGCCGAAGCGGCGCCCTGGCCCCCCGCCGCAGACGCGCCCGAACGCCCGATCCTGCTCTTCCGCCCCGAACCGCTGACCCCGCTTGCGCCCTGCGCCGCCGAACCGCCCGACCGCTTCCGCTGGCGCCGGATGGAACTGACGAAGGCCAGGGCGCGCGGACCGGAACGGATCGCGCCGGAATGGTGGTTCGACGATCCGGCCTGGCGCAATGGATTGCGGGATTACTGGAAGGTGGAAACCCGCGAAGGCTGGCGGCTCTGGCTGTTCCACACGCCACAAAACCCCGATTGGTATGCCCATGGCACCTTCGCCTGATTCCATCCCGCCCATCCCGGCCTATGCCGAACTGTGCGTGACGACGAACTTCACCTTCCTGACCGGGGCTTCCCACCCCGAGGAATATGTGGTTCGCGCCGCCGCCCTCGGCCTTTCCGCCATCGCCATCACCGACCGCAACAGCCTTGCGGGCGTGGTCCGCGCCCATAGCGCGCTCCGCGAGTTGAAGCGCCAGCGGGATGAGGATCAGACCGCGCCGGGGTCGGGGGGCAGCCTTCCGCGCCTGATCATCGGCGCGCGCCTGGTGCTGACCGACAGCGCATTGGACTGGGTGGCGCTGCCCACCGACCGCGCCGCCTATGCGCGGCTGTCGCGGCTGATCTCTCTGGGCAAGGGCCGCGCACCCAAGGGTGATTGCCACCTGACCCGCGCCGATCTGATCGAATGGGGGCAGGGAATGGTGCTGATCGCCCTGCCGCAGCCGGGGCGGCGGTTGTCAGCCTTGCAGGACGACCTGCGGAAGATGGCCCGGCTCTGGCCCGGCTTCGTCCACCTGGGCGCCGCGCCGCGCTATGACGGGCGCGACCAGCCGCGCTTCGATGCGCTGGCGGCGCTGGCGGATCGCGCCGGGGTGCCGATGGTGGCGATGGGCGACGCGCTGATGCACCACGGGTCGCGCCGCCCGCTGGCCGATGTTCTGACCTGCCTGCGCCACGGCCTGACCATCGACCGGATCGGTCGCCTGGCGCTTCCCAATGCCGAACGCCGCCTGAAATCCGCGGAGGAAATGGCGCGCCTGTTCCGCCGCCATCCCGAGGCGCTGGCCCGCACGCAGCAGATCGCCCAAGGCTGCCGCTTTTCGCTGGACGAACTGTCCTACGACTACCCCGACGAGATCCAGAATGGCGAACCCGCGCAAGACCGGCTGGCCCGCCTGACCGCCGAAGGTCTGGCGCGCCGCTTCCCCGACGGCGTTTCGCCGGACACCAGCACCAAGGTCGAAAAGGAGTTGCGGATCATCAAGGCGCTGGGCTTCGCCGCCTATTTCCTGACCGTGAAGGATATCGTCGATTTCGCCCGCGCCCGCGGCATACTCTGCCAGGGGCGCGGATCGGCGGCCAATTCGGTGATCTGCTACGCCCTTGGCATCACCGAGGTGGCGCCCGACGTGATCTCGATGGTTTTTGAACGCTTCATGTCCGAAGCCCGGGGCGAGCCGCCCGACATCGACGTCGATTTCGAACACGAACGCCGCGAAGAGGTGATCCAGCACATCTACGACACCTATGGCCGCCACCGCGCCGGACTGACCGCCACCGTGATCCATTTCCGTTCCCGCGCCGCCGTGCGCGAGGTGGGCAAGGTCATGGGGCTGGGCGAGGATGTCGTGGCCGCCATCGCCGGCCAAAGCTGGGGCTGGTCCACCACGCCGCCCGACCCGGCGCGCCTGCGGGAAATCGGGCTTGATCCCACCGACCGGCGGCTGGCGCTGGCGCTGCGGCTGATCGCGGAAATCATCGGCTTCCCGCGTCACCTCTCGCAGCATGTCGGCGGTTTCGTCATCACCCGCGACCGGCTGGATGAACTTTGCCCTATCGGCCCGGCGACGATGGAGGGGCGCACCACCATCGAATGGGACAAGAACGACATCGACGCCCTGCGGATCCTGAAGGTCGATATCCTGGGGCTGGGGATGCTGACCTGCATCCGCAAAAGCTTCGACCTGCTGGCGCATCACCACGGCACGAAAGTCTCGCTTGCCACGCTCCCGCCCGGGGACGAGGCTGTTTACGACATGCTGTGCAAGGCCGATGCGGTGGGCGTGTTCCAGGTGGAAAGCCGGGCGCAGATGAACTTCCTGCCCCGGATGCTGCCGCGCTGCTTCTACGACCTGGTGATCGAGGTGGCGATCGTCCGCCCGGGGCCCATCCAGGGCGGCATGGTCCACCCCTACATCAGCCGCCGCCAGGGGAAGGAGCCGGTGGAACTGCCCTCCGAAGACCTGCGCGCGGTGCTGGGCCGCACCTTCGGCGTGCCGCTGTTTCAGGAGCAGGCGCTGCAGATCGCGGTGGTCGCGGCGGGTTTCACCCCGGAAGAGGCAGACCGCCTGCGCCGTTCGCTGGCCACATTCCGGCGCATGGGCACCATCTCCACCTTCCGCGACCGCTTCGTGGGCGGGATGCTCGCCCGTGGCTACGATGCCGATTTCGCCGACCGCTGCTTCGCGCAGATCGAGGGCTTCGGCGAATACGGCTTCCCCGAAAGCCATGCGGCAAGCTTCGCGCTTCTGGTCTATGCCTCGGCCTGGCTGAAGCGGCATCATCCGGCGGTCTTCGCCTGCGCGCTGCTGAATTCACAGCCGATGGGCTTCTACGCCCCCGCCCAGATCGTCCGCGATCTGCGCGACCACGGGGGCGAGGTGCGACCCGTCTCCGTCAACCACAGCTTCTGGGACAACACACTGGAACCACGCCATGATGGCGCACTGGCCCTGCGGCTCGGGTTCCGGCAGATCAAGGGCCTGCGCGAGGAAGACAGCGCCTGGATCGCGGCGGCGCGTGGCAATGGCTACCCGGATGTCGAAAGCCTCTGGCGCCGGGCGGGCATCCGCCCCGACATGCTCGACCGTCTGGCCGAAGCCGACGCCTTCGCCTGCATCGGCCTTACGCGCCGCGACGCCCTCTGGCAGGCGCGGGCGATCCGCGCGCCCCGGCCCCTGCCGCTCTTTTCCGGCACGATGGACGGCGAGGGGCTGGCCGAGCCCGCCGTCACGCTTCCCGCCATGTCGCCGGGCGAAGCGGTGATCGAAGATTACCTGTCGCTCCGCCTGTCGCTCCGCGCCCATCCGGTGGCGCTTCTCAGGCCCCGGCTGCCGGGGGTCATACCCCACGCCGACCTCACGACCTGCTCCCGCACCGGGATAACGGTGGCGGGACTGGTCATCACCCGGCAAAGGCCGGGCACCGCCTCGGGCGTGATCTTCATGACGCTGGAGGATGAAACCGGCGTGTCGAACATCATCGTCTGGCCCAAGGTCTACGAACGCTTCCGCCGCGCGGTACTGGGCGGGCGGCTGTTGCGGGTCACGGGGCGGCTTCAGCGCGAAGGCCAGGTGATCCACGTCATCGCCACCCGGATCGAGGATACCTCCTCCGAACTCTCCCGCCTTGGCCTGCCGCCCGGCGAGCTTGCCCCCGGTCGTTCGGACGAGGCGTGCCCGCCCCGCTCCCGTCCCGCGCCGGGCGTCAATCACCCGCGCCAGCAGGCCAAGGCCCTGTTCCCCAGCCGCGACTTCCACTGAAGGTTCAGGCCCCGCGAAGATCAGAGGTTCAAACCCCATCCTCTTTCATCTTGGCCGAAATATCCCGCGGGGGTCCGGGGGTGCGAAACCCCCGGGGCTCACCTTCAGCACACCGCGATCGGTCAGGCCACGACCAGCCGCGCCGCGTCCTCTGCCTCGCGCACCCGTCCGATCACCGACGCATCCGCGAACCCGTGGCGATGGAAGACCGCCATCACCTCATCCACCGTGTCTTCGGCGCAAGACACCAGAAGCCCGCCGCTGGTCTGCGGATCGGACAGCAGCGCGCGGTCCTCGGGCGCGAAACCCTCGGACAGGCTGACCTCGGCGCCATAGCTGGCCCAGTTCCGCCCCGAGGCGCCGGTGATGAACCCCTGTCCCGCCAAGGCACGCGCGCCGGGCAGAAGTGGCACCGCACCCCAGTCCAGATGCAGGTCGCAGCCCGACCCCCGCGCCATTTCCAGCGCATGGCCGGCAAGTCCAAACCCCGTCACATCGGTCATCGCATGAACGCCCGCCAGCCGCGCCAGATCGGGGCCCGGAGTGTTCAGCCGCGTCGTCGCCGCGATCATGCGGGCGTAGCCTTCGGGTTCCAGCGCGTTCTTCTTCAGGGCGGCGGAAAAGACGCCGACGCCAATGGGCTTGCCCAGCACCAGCACGTCGCCCGGCCGCGCATCGGCGTTGCGCTTGAGGTGCGCCGGATCGACCAGCCCCAGCGCCACAAGGCCATAGATCGGCTCGACCGAATCGATGGTATGGCCGCCGGCGATGGGAATGCCCGCGGCGCGGCAGGCCTCGGCCCCGCCTTCCAGGATCTGGCCGATGGTCCCGATCGACAGCGTGTTGATCGGCATCCCGACCAGCGCCAACGCCATGATCGGCGTGCCGCCCATCGCATAGACATCCGACAGCGCATTGGTGGCGGCGATCTTGCCGAAGTCCAGCGGGTCGTCGACGATGGGCATGAAGAAATCGGTCGTCGCCACAAGCGCCTGATGGTCGTTCAGCCGGTAGACCGCCGCATCGTCCGACGTCTCGATCCCCACCAGCAGCGCCTCGGGGACCGGCAGGGCCGAGGTGCCGCGCAGGATGCCCGACAGCACCCCCGGCGCGATCTTGCAGCCGCAGCCGCCGCCATGCGACAGCGAGGTCAGGCGTGGTTCATCGGCCTTTGCAGGCAATGTCATGGTCATGCGCGTCTCTCCGGCTTGGGCGGGTGCGTCGCCCCGAACTCACTCTCCGTCTAGCGGAAATGCACCGCCTCGGCCAGACGGTCGGCCAGTCCCGGCAGCGCCTCGGGCGCGAGGCTGGCGGCGGCAATTCCGGTGACGGGGGCGGTCATCCGGCTGCGGTGGCGGTTGTAGCGCGGGTCATAATGCGCCTCCATCAGGCCATCGGCCAGCGACAGGTAATCCCCGATGGCGGCCATCGTCTGCCACGACGCGATCACCTCGGCGGAATGCAGGGGTCGCAACCCGTCGATGATCCGCGAAAGCCGTTCCGGGTCGGCAACCAGATCGTCATAGGCGCGCATCAGATAGGCGGCGCGTTCGGGGCGGGGGGCCTCGATGCTGATCCGCGGCGCATCGCACATCGCGCGCCAAAGCCGGGGCGGCAGGCGGCACTGGCCGACCTTGGCGCTTTCGGCCTCGACCACCACCGGGCGGGCCGGGTCCAGCGCCGCCATCGCCATGGCGAGCCGCGCCTCGAAGCTGCGCTGGCTGGGCTGGGCGCCCAAGGATCCGAAGACCGAACCACGATGGTTTGCCATCCCCTCGAGGTCGATCACCTGCACCCCGCGCGCGGGCAGAAGGTTCAGAACCTCGGTCTTGGCCGATCCGGTATTGCCATCAAGCACGATCACCGGCGCCGGGAAGGGATCGTCATAGACCGCCTTCACCACCAGCCCGCGCCAGGCTTTGTAGCCGCCGGCCAGCGTTTCAACCCGCCAGCCGACCTGCGACAGGATCGTGGCGAAAGACCCGGATCGCTGACCGCCGCGCCAGCAATAGACCAGGGGCCGCCAGCCGCCGGTCTTGTCGGCCAGCGGTCCCTCCAGATGCGCCGCCACGTTCCGCGCCACCAGCGCGGCGCCGACCTTGCGCGCGGTGAAGGGCGAAACCTGCTTGTAGATCGTGCCGACCCGGGCGCGTTCCTCGTCATCCAGCACCGGCAGGCTGATCGCGCCGGGAATATGGTCATCAAGGTATTCGGACGGCGCGCGGGCATCGATGATGTCATCAAAGCCGAAGGTCGCAAGATCGGTCAAGGAGGTGAGGGTGATGGCCATGCCCGCCAGATAGCGCAACCGCGCGGTCCAAGAAAGCCCGCGCCATCGCGTCGCCAGACAGGAAAAGCTTGCGTCCGCGCCCGTCCCCCGGCACTGATCGCCCTGTGACAGAGCCGATCCGCCCCGCTTCCCCCGCCCTGACGGCCCTTGGCTGGACGGATTTCTTTGCCGATCAGCTTGACCCCGACGAATCCAGCCTGCTGCCCCTGCGCGTGGCCACCGTCCACCGGTCGCGGATGACCGCCATCGGCCCGGAGGGAACGGTAAGGCCCACTCTGCCGCAGCAGGTGAACACCGCCGATTTCGCCGTTGGCGACTGGATCCTGGTTGATCCTGACACCGGGCTTTTGCGCCGCAGGCTTGACCGTCACACGCTTTTGCAGCGACGCCCCGAAGGGACACGACCCCTGCAACTGATCGCGGCGAATATCGACACGCTTTTCATCGTCACCTCCTGCAACGCCGATTTCAATCCGGCCCGGCTGGAACGGTATCTGGCGCTGGCGAACGAGGCCGGGACCGATCCGGTGATCGTGCTGAGCAAGGCCGATCAGGTGGCGGATGTGGAGCCTTACCGCAGCGAAGCCGCCGCCCTGCAGCGCGACCTGCCGGTCGTCACGCTGAACGGCAAGACGCCCGAAGCGGCCTCGGTCCTTGCTCCCTGGTGCGGGCCGGGGCGGACGGTGGCGCTGATCGGATCGTCGGGGGTGGGGAAATCGACGCTGCTGAACACGCTGGCCGGGCATGACGAAGATACCGCGCAGGCCACCGGGTCGATCCGCGAAGACGATGCCAAGGGCCGCCACACCACGACGTCCCGCTCGCTGCATCAGATCCGGGGCGGCGGCTGGGTGATCGACACGCCGGGGATGCGGACGCTGCATGTCAGCGACAGCGCGGCGGGGATCGAGATGCTGTTCGCCGAAATCACCGAACTGGCGCCGGGGTGCCGGTTCCGCGACTGCACCCACGCCCATGAACCGGGCTGCGCCGTGCGCGCCGCCGTGGCGGAGGGGCGGCTGGATCCGGCGCGGCTTGACCGCTGGCGGAAGCTCCACGAGGAAAACCGCGCCAACACCGAAGCCACCGATCCGCGCGCGAAAGGCAGGCCCGGGCGCCGCAGATAACCCCGCCGGGAACCAAGCCCCCCTTTGCGCGATTGATCCCCCGACGCCAAACGGAGGGTCCGGCAATGCCCGGCAAACGCGCGACCTGGAAGGGCTGGCTGAAGCTTGACGAACTGGTCTGCCCGGTCGCGCTTTACACCGCCAGCAGCACCTCGGAACGGATCGTGTTCCATACGATCAACCCCGCCACCGGCCATCGGGTGCGGCGCGAATTCGTCGACAGCCGCACCGGCAAGCCCGTCCCGCGCGAGGAACAGGTCAAGGGGTTCGAAATCGCCCCCGACGAATACCTTGAATTCGAGGAAGACGAGATCGCCGCCCTTGTTCCCGAAAGCGACAAGACGCTGAACATCACGGCCTTCGTCCCGGTGCCCGAGGTCGATACGCTTTACCTCGACAATCCCTATTACCTGACGCCTTCCAGCCCTGCGGGCGAAGAGATCTTCGCCCTGATCCGCGACGGCCTGCGGGCGCAGAACGCGGTCGCCATCGCGCGGGCCGTCCTGTTCCGCCGGGTGCGCAGTGTGCTGATCCATCCCGACCGGCAGGGGCTGATCGCCGACACGCTGAACTTCGATTACGAGGTCCGCCCCGCAGAGGCCGCTTTCGACGACCTGCCTGAGATCAAGGTCGAAGGCGAGATGCTCGCCCTTGCCCAGCACATCATCAACACAAAGGCAGGCAGCTTCGATCCGTCAACCTTCGATGACCGCTATGAAGAAGCCCTGGCCGAGATGGTGCGCGCCAAACTGGAAGGCAGGAAGCTGAAGCCGATGCGGGCCAGGAAGCCCGAAAAGGTCGTCGATCTTCTGTCGGCGCTGCGGGAAAGTGCGGCGATGGCGAAGAAACCCGCCCCGTCGCGGCGGAAGGCGGGCTAGGCCATGGTCCTTGAAACCTACAACACCAAGCGCGACTTCACCGCCACGCCGGAGCCCAAGGGCAAGGCGGCGCGGAAGGGTGGCAACAGCTATCTGATCCAGAAACACGCGGCGACCCGGCTGCATTACGATTTGCGGCTGGA
Source organism: Rhodobacteraceae bacterium UBA6236 (assembly GCA_002440945.1). The sequence goes on from DJWG01000071.1 coordinate 22,954, forward strand.
ACTGGACGGTGTTCTGAAAAGCTGGGCCGTGACCAAGGGGCCAAGCCTTGATCCGTCGCAAAAGCGGCTGGCCGTTGCGGTCGAGGATCACCCGGTCGCCTATGGCACCTTCGAAGGCACGATCCCCAAGGGTGAATACGGCGGCGGCACGGTGATGCTGTGGGATCGGGGCACATGGGCTCCGGTCGGGGACGCCCACAAGGGGCTGGCGAAGGGCCATCTGGAATTCACGCTTGACGGTGAAAAGCTGCGCGGGCTTTGGCATCTGGTGCGGATCAAGGGCAAACCCGGCGAAAAGCGCGAAAACTGGCTGCTGATCAAGGGCGAAGATGACTGGGCGCGGGCCCCGGATGCGGTTGACGTGCAGGAAGAAATGCCCCTGTCGGTGTCCACGGGCCGCACGATGGACGCCATTGCCACCGAAGCGCCCGGATGGTCGTCAAAGGCGGGGGGACGGCTGCCGAAGGCGAAGGCAGCCCCAAGGGCAAAGCTGCCCGACTTCGTCGAGCCGCAGCTTGCGACGCTGGTGTCAAAACCGCCGCAAGGCGACGATTGGGTGCATGAGATCAAGTTCGACGGCTACCGTTTGCAGGCGCGGATCGACGGCGGGCGGGTCACGCTGCTGACGCGCACCGGCCTCGACTGGACGGAAAGGTTCGGGCCGAAGGTGCAGGCGGCGCTGGCGTCGCTGCGTTGCGACACCGCGCTGATCGACACCGAACTGGTAGTGCACGGTGCGGGCGGAGCCTCGGATTTCTCGGCGCTTCAGCAGGATCTGACGGAAGGACGGCATGACCGGTTCGTGCTTTATGCCTTCGACCTTCTGCATCTTGATGGCCGCGATTTCCGCAAAAGCCCGCTTCTGGAACGCAAGGGCGCGCTGAAGCCGCTGACCGATGGCAAGGTGCTGCGCTTCAGCGAACATTTCGACGACGACGGGTCGCTGGTCCTGCGCCATGCCTGCCGGCTGAGCCTTGAAGGCGTCGTTTCCAAACGCACCGATGCGGCCTATCGTTCGGGACGCGGGCGCAGCTGGCTCAAATCCAAATGCTCGGCCCGGCAGGAATTCGTCATCGGCGGTTTCATTCCCTCGACCGCCGGGCCGGGGCTCGTCGCCGCGCTTCTGCTGGGCGTGCAAGAGGATGCCGGGCTGCGCTATGTCGGCAAGGTCGGCACCGGTTTTTCGCAGGCGGTGTCGCGCGATCTTTTCCAGCGGCTGAGGGCGCTGGAACAGGACACGCCGCCCTTCGACAAAAAGCTTGCCGCTGATCAGAGACGCGGCGCGGTGATGGTTGCCCCCGAACTGGTGGCCGAGGTCGAATTCCGCGCCTGGACGGCGGATGGGCATCTGCGACATGCGGCCTTCCGGGGCCTGCGCGAAGACAAGTCGGCCAAGGAGGTCGGTCGGGAGCACCCCGCCGGTGCCGCGCCGGGAAAGGAAACCGTGAAAGCCAACCCGCGCCCCATCGCCCCTGATCCCTTGCCGCGCCCGAATGTCACGCTGACGCACCCCGACCGGATCTATTGGCCCGATGTCGGCGTGACGAAGCAGGGGCTGGCCGACCACTACGCGGAAGTCTGGCGGCAGATGGGCCCGCATGTCGTGGGCCGACCCCTGGCGCTTTTGCGGTGCCCCGAAGGGATCAACGGGCAAAGCTTTTTCCAGAAACATGTCTGGCGGGGCATGCACAAGGCCATCCGCCCGGTGAAGGATCCAAAAGACCCCGAACCGATGGTGGCCATCGACGACTTCGACGGGATGATGGCGCTGGTGCAGGGTGCGGCGCTGGAGATCCATCCCTGGGGGTCTACGCTTGCCTCCTGGGAAAAGCCCGACCGGATAGTGATGGACCTTGATCCGGGTGAAGGGGTGGATTGGCCTGACGTCGTTTCGGCCGCCCATGCGGTGCGCGAAAGATTGCAGGCGGCGGGGCTTCAGGCCTTCGTCAAGACATCTGGCGGGAAGGGTCTGCATGTCGTGGCCCCGCTGATCCCCAAGGCGACCTGGCCCACGGTGCGCGTTTTCTGCAAGGCGCTGGCCTCCTCGATGGCTGCCGATGACCCCGATCACTACGTCGCCACGATCTCGAAGGCCAGGCGGACCGGACGCATCCTGATCGACTGGCTGAGAAACCAGCGCGGCGCGACGGCGGTGGCGGCCTGGTCCAGCCGCGCGCGGCCCGGCGCGCCGGTTTCGGTCCCTGTGACATGGGAAGAGCTGGGTGACATCCGCCCCGACGGCTTCACCATCCCGAACCTGCCCGATCGTCTGGCCCAGGTTCCAGACCCTTGGGCCGAATTCTTCGACGCTGCCAAGCCCTTGGTCAAACCGCGCTAACGCCCGCGTTTTTCGGCGGCAAGGCTCTTTCGCAGCGCCGACATGATGTCGATGACCTTTCCTTCGGGCACGTCCTCTGGCGCGGGGGCCTTCGGCGTCTTCCGGCCCTTGCGCCGCGCCTCGATCAGATCGGCGATACCGTCCTGCACCGGATCGTGCAGAAGGCTCCTGTCCCAGTCGCGGCTGCGTTCCCCGATCAGCGTTTCCAGCAGCCCAAGCGCACGGTCGTCGGGCTGAACCTCGGGGATGTCCTCGAAGTAATCGGCGGGGTTTCTCAATTCATCGCCAAAGCGCAAGGTCCAAAGGATGATGCCCTTGCCCCGTGGCTCCAAGAGAACCGCGCGCTCGCGCCGCGCCAGCACCAGCCGCGCGATACCCACCTTCTGCGAGGCTGCCATTGCGGCGCGGATCACGGCGAAGGCCTCGGCCCCAACCGAATCCGACGGCATGAGGAAATGCGGCTTTTCCCGCCAGATCCAGCCGATGTCGCCTTCGGGGATGAAGGTGGTGATGTCGATGGTGCGCGAACTGTCCAGTTGCACGGCCTCAAGGTCGGCGTCCTCGATCAGAACGTAATCGTCTTCGCCGCGCTGGTAGCCGCGCGCCTCGGCATCCTCGGGCAGGGGCCTTTCGGTAACACTGTCGATCCAGCGGCTGACGACGCGGTTCCCCGTCCGGCGGTTCAGCGTGTGGAGCCGCAGGCGCGCGCCTTCGGTCGTGGCGGGGCTGAGGGTCACGGCGCAAGTGACCAGCGACAGCTTCAGGTAGCCGCGCCAGTAGACGTTGCGCGCCTGCCCCCGGGCGGGGGCCTTTTCCGGCGGTCTGGATTTGCGTGCCATGGCGGACCTCGGGGTTCCTGCCCCCCAAACACCCGAAGGCGGCCTGCGGGTCCGTGGCGCCCGGCGAAAACCCGATCAGGCGCGCCTGAGGATCACCTGCCCCGAAAGTTCAAGGCAGATCTGCCCCCGCCCCGGGCGCGTGATGCGGATCGGCGCCGCCCGTTCCTCAAGCCGCCGCTGCAAGAGCAGGAGCCGGGTTTCCAGGTTGTCGCGATAGCCGGGCAGGCGCATGTCTTCGGAAAGCCGCACCTCGCGGTTGGTGAAATCGAGCCGGCCCGAGGTCAGATAGGTCTGGACAAGGAACAGCAGCAGCCGCCCCGCCACGCCCTTGATGATGTAATCGCCTTCGATGAAGACGCTGTCATCCTGCGCATGGTGCTGCATCTCGACCGGGCGGTCGGGCGCGCGAAGGGGCGCGGGTCTTTGCCCCAGACGGGCCTCTGTGGGCGCCCATTCGGCCAACGCCACGGCGGGGCCAAGGACATTGGCCAGCACCACCCCGATCGCTTCCTCGGGGACAAGATAGGCCAGCCGCTTGCGGCTTTCGGCCAGGATCACGCCCAGCACGCGGCCCTGCGCCCGGATCGGGATCGCAAGCTGGCTCAGCACGCCATCAAGCCCCGGAAGGGAGATGGTGCGCGTCAGGTTCTCATCCTCGGCCGAAGACTGGATCGCGGCGCCGAAGCGGCGGATGCGGCTCAGGTCGTTGACGCGGATTGCGCGGCCGCCGCAAAGCGCCAGTCCCGCGATACCCTCGCCCGTCGGAACTTCGGACCCGACACCCGACCGGACATAGCCGCGGCTGCCCACCAGCGTCAGGACATCGTCCAGCGGATCGCTAAGCAGGATCGAGGCGGCATCGCTGGCGGTCGCGGCAAGGATCGCCGCCAGCGCCGCCTCGATGGCGTCGCCCAGGGTTTCGGCGGTGGCGATGCCTTCCGTCATCCGGGCCAGGGCTTCGAAATCGGGCTCGCAGCCGGGAAGGATGGACAGGGTTTCGTCCTGTTGTTCCGACGCGATCCCCGCAATCGCCGTCACCAGAAAGATGTCGACCGCACGCAACCGCATGACGCTTGCCATGCCGACCTGCGCGCTTGAGGCCTCAAGATGGGTGGCGACCCGTTCGAACACCGTCCCCGCGGTTTCGGACCGCACGAACAGCGCTTCAAGCCGGAACTGCCGCCCGGTCCGGCCATCGACCAGAAGGATCGTCGCCTTCGGAACGGCGCGCAGGTTGCTGCTGGTCTTGCTGAAGAACTGGTTCGACAGCGCGATGTGGCGGTCATCGACCCGCACCACATGCGACAGGTAGGAAATGTTCGGGATACCCTCGGTCGAAAGGGTCGAGATGACCGAAGGCACCACGCCTTCGAAACAGGCGCCCAGATCGGCAAGCGCGGGCGTCATGCGGCACCTGCCGCGCGGGCGCCAGCCTGCGGGCCCGGCGTCTGGACATAGATTTCGTCGATGCTCAGCCGCGCGATGGCCAGATCGCGCAGGGTCAGCCAGTTCCCGGCAAATGCGGGTGGCATCTGGAACGTGGCGAACATGGAAAGCGCGCGGTCGACATAATCTTCTGCCGCCCTGGCACAGGCCGTATCGCAGGGACGCAGATCAGCCCGGCCCTTGAACTGGTAGGTCCGGTAGGTCTCCGGGGCCGACACCGTCGTGGCCAGCCAGCCGTTGTCGCAGATGTTGGCGACGGTGGCGGGCCATTGCCAGCGCGATATCGCCACGTCGATCATCGGCTGCCCGTCGACCGCGAAAACCCCCACGCCGCGACCGATTTCGGGCGTGAACCCCGGCCCCCGCGTGGCAAGGATGATCACCACGGGTTGGGCAAGGAAATCGATGATTTCGGGCGCAAGCAGCATGGCGCGGATATTACACGCCGGATCGCGGTTAAGAAAGTTTTAGCATCTGCCCCCCGACAGTTAGGGACCATTTAGGAACGCGGTTCCGCTTGGTTGGACTATCCCCGCGTCATCACAAGACAAGGAGGTTCTTTCGATGACGCTTCTCTCGCCCAACCCGTTTTCAGGCCGCCCGGTGGCCATCATTGGCGCCGGTCCTGCGGGCCTTGCCGCCGCGCGTTGGCTGAAGGCGCATGGCGCCCGGCCGGTGATCCATGAAGCCGCCGATGATCTGGGCGGCCAATGGAACCCCCGGAACCCAGGGTCGGCCACCTGGCCCGGGATGCGGACCAACACCAGCCGGATCATGACCGCCTTTTCCGATCTGGATCATCCGGCGGGAACGCCGGTCTTTCCCGGCCGCGACCAGATGCACCGCTACCTGCGCGCCTATGCCGAAAGGTTCGGCCTTGTCGACTGCATCCGCTTCGGCAGCCGTGTCGAACATCTGGCCCCGAATGGCCGGGACTGGACCCTGCGAACGATCCGGGACGGCAAGACGACCGTGGAAACCTATCCGCAGGTTGCCGTTGCGAATGGCCGCCATAACCTGCCCGATGTCCCGCAGATCCTCGGGATGGAAACCTTTGCCGGGCGCTTCGGGGCAAGGCACAGCGCCGAATATGCGGGCGCGGCGGCCTTCCGGGGGGCAAGGGTGGTCGTCGCGGGCTGTTCCATCAGCGCGCTGGAAATCGCGACAGAGCTTGCGAACTCCGGCGCCGCCGAAGTGACGGTGGCGATGCGGAAGCAACGCTATGTGATCCCCAAGCTGATGGCGGGCGTGCCGACCGACAACGTGATGTTCACTCGCGCCGCCGCCCTCGCGGGAGAGGTGCTGCCGCCCGAGGCGCAGGCCGAGGGTCTGAAGGCGGTGGTGCTGCGCGCCGCCGGAAACCCCGCGCAATACGGCGCGGCGGCGCCTGACGACAACATCTTCGCCGCCGGGCTCACCCAGTCGCAGGGCTTTCTGGCGGCGGTGGCCGAAGGGCGCATCCGAACCACCGGATGGATCGAACGGATCGTCGGGCAGACCCTGCATTTCGCGGACGGGACAAGCGCCGAGGCCGATGCGATCCTTTTCGGCACCGGCTTTCGCCACGACCTGGGATGGCTTGCGCCGCAGGTCGCGCAGGCCATCCGGCTGGGCGAACCGACGCTTGACCTCTTTGCGTACACCGTCCACCCCGACTTCGCCGGGCTTGCCTTCCTGGGGCAATACGACCTGATCGGGCCCTACTTCCCGGTGCTGGAGCTTCAGGCGCGGCTGGTCGCGGGGCTGTTCTCGGGGCGGCTGCCGCTTCCCGCCCCGCTGGTGCAGCGCGAGATCATGGATGACCTGCGCCGCAAGCCCCTTCCCCCGGCGATGCCGATGAACGTCGCGGCGATTCACTTCGCCCGCCTGATCGGGGCCGAACCAGACCCGAGCCGCTGGCCGGCGCTGGAACGCGCGCTGATGTTCGGGCCGCTCACGCCTTCGTCCTTCCGGCTTTGCGGTCTGGACACAGACCCGGATGCCCCGCACCGTCTGGCAAGGGATGCCGCCGTCTTCGGCGCCATTGCCGACCCGGACTATCGGCCCGACGAACAGGGTCTGATGCAGATGTTGAAGGCGCAGGGCTGCCGGGCGGCCTGATCGTCTGCGGCGTGAGGGCAACGGTGCAGCGGAATGCCCGCTGCGCCATCTCAGCCGGGGGCCTTGATCTCGGGCTCGACCAGCTTTGCCAGTTTTCGCAAGGACTCCTGCCAGCCCAGATAGCAGGCATCTGCGGCGATCAGGTCGGGCACCCCCGTCTGTTCGATCGAAACCTCGGTCCCGCTGGAAACCGCCTTCAGATCGACGGTCACCACCATTTCGCCGGGCAGGTTCGCATCGTCGAAGCTGTCGGTGTAGACCAGCCGCTGTCCGGGGATCAGTTCCCGGTAGGTGCCGCCGAAAGAATGGCTTTGCCCCGTGGTGAAATTGCGAAACGACATCCGGTGCCGACCGCCGACCTTCGGGTCCAGTTCATGGACCGTGCAGAGAAAACCGAAAGGCGGCAGCCAGCTGGCAATGGCGTCGGGTTCCAGAAAGGCGCGGTAGATCTTTTCGGGCCGGGTTGCAAAAACGCGGTGCAGGCGGATCGTGCTGGGCATCTGGGCCTCCGCTGGCTGAATGTGCGGCCAGTCTACACCTGCGGATCCTGTGCTCCAACGACGGCCCGAAGACGATGCGCGCCGCGCGCAGGGTTTTGCCTAGCGCTGTTCGTTCTTCAGGACGCTGATCGACAGATGCTGGACGGCGTCGTCCCTCTCAAGAACCTTGGCGAGCCTCTCGCAGTCGATCTTCAGATCGCGGGTCGAGGCAAGAAGCATGTAGCGCCGCACGCCGCTGGCGCGGTCCTGACGAAAGGACATGGTGCCCGGGCGCAGACCTTCCGCGGCAAGGATGGCGCCAAGCCGCGCCCCGTCAAGGGCGCTGTCGGATGTGACGGCAATTTCAAGCCGGATCATCGGTTTCGGCGGCGTCAGGCGCTGCACGATCCGAAGGAACACCAGAACCAGAAGCGCGATTACCGTGCCGATGGTCGCCAGTTCCAAGAGGCCGGTCCCGAAGACGATGCCAAGCGCCGCCGTCAGCCAAAGCGACGCGGCCGTCGTCAGCCCCTTGACCGATGCACCTTCGCGAAAGATCACGCCTGCGCCCAGAAAGCCGATCCCGGTCAGGATCGCATGCGGCATCCGCGACATGTCGGACACGATCTGCGTGCCGGGGACCAGCGCTTCGGACCAATCCCCCATCCGAAGCGCAAGCAGCGTCATGAGCGCCGAGGAAAAGCAGACCAGCGTATGGGTCCGCAGGCCCGCGGGTTTGCCGTGCACCTCTCGTTCGCCGCCGATCAGCGCACCGGCGACCAGGCTCCCCGCCAGGGGAAGCATCACCTGTGGGTTCTCAAGCGTTTGAAGCAGGCTGTCGAATGTCATTCGGATGACCCCATCACTCAATGCGGGACCAACTTGCGCCAACATCCGCCGGTTCCCGCCGCTGGCCCGACGCTGCACCGGCAATCGGCTTGATTGGAATCCTGTCAGGGCCTTCACTTGACGCGCAGGACGGACCCGGTTTTGCGATTGATCCCCGCCCATGAAAGGACAAACCCGTGACCATTCCGAAGAACACCATCTGCCTGTGGTTCGACAAGGATGCCGAAGCCGCCGCGCGTTTCTATGCCGACACCTTTCCCGACAGCAGGGTCGAGGCGATCCACCGCGCGCCCTCCGATTTTCCGTCGGGCAAGGCGGGGGACGTGCTGGTGGTGAATTTCACCGTCGCGGGTATCCCCTGCATCGGCCTGAACGGCGGCCCTGTCTTCACCCATGACGAGGCGTTTTCCTTCCAGATCGCCACCGACAGCCAGGAAGAGACGGACCGCTACTGGAACGCCATCATCGGCAATGGCGGCAAGGCCAGCGAATGCGGCTGGTGCAAGGACCGCTGGGGCATTTCCTGGCAGATCACCCCCCGCGTCCTGACCGAGGCGATGGCCGCCGGCGGTGACGAGGCGCGGCGCGCCTTCCAGGCGATGATGACCATGTCGAAGATCGACGTCGCCGCGATTGAAGCCGCAAGGCGCGGCTGAAAAGGGATCCCGTTCCGGGGATCACCCGGCAGGCCAGACCTGCGGGCGGTCAGCCTTCTGCTTCGGAAATCAGCCGGTAGACCCACGCCCCGGCCGCCCAGGCGGCGGGCACGCCAAGCGGGATCGAAACCAGCAGCGTCGTTTCCGGCGACAGGGCGGTGAAGCCGAACGTCTGCATCAAGAGCCCCAGCATGAAAAGGTTGATCGCCACCGCCCCCATCGCAAAGACGTAAAGCAGCAACGCCAGTTTCCAGACCGGCCAGCGATGTCCCATCCTCGTGTCCTCCATGCAGACCCCCGGATACTGCTGCAAAGTAAATTACACATCCTTGACTTTTGTTAAGGCGGGACTCGCCCGGGGCGGGCATTCGGGGCACATCGACAACAGCTTCGGGAGATCCTCGCCATGCGCGAAGTCCTGACGAAGAGCATGGCCCGGAATATCTTCTACGGCGGATCGCTCTTCTTCATCCTCATCTTCATCGGCCTGTTTGCCCACGGCCATTGGTATATCGTGAATGTCTCGACCGATCAGGCGACGCTGACCGCCAGCGTGGCCGAGGGCAAACACGTCTGGGAACGCAAGGCCTGCGTGAACTGCCATTCGATCCTTGGCGAAGGCGCCTATTTCGCACCCGAGGTCGGCAACGTCATGAAACGCTGGGGCGTCCAGGACGACCCGGAAAGCGCCTTCGCGACGCTGAAAGGCTGGATGGAGGCACAGCCCACGGGTATCCCGGGCCGCCGCCAGATGCCGCAGTTCNNGCAGTTCAACCTGACCGACCAGGAAATCCGGGCCCTTTCCGACTTCCTGCTGTGGACCGGCAAGATCAACACCCAAAGCTGGCCGCCCAACGACGCGGGCTGAGAGGGACCTCATGAAATACCAGTCACAAAAGATCGCGCTGGCCTATATTATGGTCGCGCTCATCCTGTTCGCCGTCCAGGTCAGCATGGGTGTCATCATCGGCTACATCTATGTCGAGCCGAACTTCCTGTCCGAAATCCTGCCCTTCAACGTCGGGCGGATGCTGCACACCAACTCTCTGATCGTCTGGCTGCTGACCGGCTTCTTCGGCGCCGCCTACTTCCTGATCCCGGAAGAAGCCGAACGGGAAATCCATTCGGTGAAGGCCGCCTATATCCAGCTTGCCATCCTGGTGCTGGGCACGGCCGGCGTGGTCGTCACCTATCTCTTCAACCTTTTCGAAGGGAACTTCCTGCTGGGCCGCGAGGGCCGCGAGTTTCTTGAACAGCCTCGCTGGGTGAAGATCGGGATCGTCGTCGCCGCGCTGATCTTCCTGTGGAACGTCACCATGACCGTGGCCAAGGGCCGCAAGACGGTGATTTCCTCGATCATGCTGATCGGCCTTTGGGGGCTTGCGCTGCTGTTCCTGTTCTCGTTCTACAACCCGTCGAACCTGGCGCNNTGGGTTGAAGGCGTGTGGGAACTGATCATGGCCTCGATCCTTGGCTTCCTGATGCTGAAGCTGACGGGCGTTGACCGCGAAGTGGTCGAGAAATGGCTTTACGTCATCGTCGCCACGGCGCTGTTCTCGGGCATCCTCGGAACCGGACACCACTACTACTGGATCGGCCTGCCGGGCTACTGGCAATGGATTGGCTCGATCTTCTCGAGCTTCGAGATCGTGCCCTTCTTCGCGATGATGGCCTTCGCCTTCGTCATGGTCTGGAAGGGCCGTCGCGACCACCCGAACAAGGCGGCGCTTCTGTGGTCGCTGGGCTGTTCGGTGCTGGCCTTCTTCGGCGCCGGTGTCTGGGGCTTCCTGCACACGCTGCACGGGGTGAACTACTACACCCACGGCACGCAGGTCACCGCCGCCCACGGCCACCTGGCCTTCTACGGCGCCTATGTCTGCGTGAACCTTGCGCTCTTCACCTATGCGCTGCCGATCCTGCGCCGGCGTGATCCCTACAACCAGGTGCTGAACATGGCCGGCTTCTGGCTGATGTCCTCGGGCATGGTGTTCATGACCTTCGTGCTGACCTTCGCCGGCACCGTCCAGACCCACCTGCAGCGCGTCATGGGGATCTTCTACATGGAGGTCCAGGACCAGTTGGTGCTGTTCTACTGGATGCGTCTTGGCGCCGGTGTGGTCGTGGTTCTGGGGGCTTACCTGCTGATCTACTCCTTGCTTGTGCCGCGCCGCGAAGTCATCGCACCCGGCCCGCTTGAACTGCATCGCATCGAAGAAGATCATCTGGTGGCGAAATGAGCATCATGGCAGCAAACATGAAACCGCAGGAGGGGGCCGAAGCCCCCTTCTACCTCCCGCAGGGCGACGAACGCGATGTCTTCGCCGCCGCCTACAAGAACCGCCTGCCGCTCTTGCTGAAGGGCCCCACGGGCTGCGGCAAGACCCGCTTCGTCGCCCATATGGCGGCGATGCTGGGCCGGCCTCTCTACACCGTGGCCTGCCATGACGACCTGTCGGCCGCCGACCTGATCGGGCGCTATCTGCTGAAGGGTGGCGAAACGGTCTGGGTCGATGGGCCCCTGACCCGCGCGGTGCGCGAAGGGGCGATCTGCTACCTTGACGAAGTGGTCGAGGCCCGCAAGGACGTGGCCGTGGTGCTGCACCCGCTGACCGACGACCGCCGCATCCTGCCCATNNATAACCCCGGCTATCAGAACATTCTGAAGACCCTGAAGCCATCGACCCGCCAGCGGTTCCTGTCGGTCGAATTCACCTTCCCGAAACCGGAACATGAAATCCCCGTCGTGGCGCGGGAAAGCGGCCTTGATGCGGATCGCGTCTCGCTGCTGGTGCGGCTGGCGAACAAGCTGCGCGGCCTGAAGGGCCAGGATCTTGAGGAAGGCGTCTCCACCCGTCTGGTGGTCTATGCCGCCACGCTGATCGCGGGCGGGATGGAGATCAACCGCGCCATCCGCGCAGCGATGATCGAGCCGCTGACGGATGACGCCGACATCCGCAAGGGCCTGATGGATCTGGTCGTGGCGGTGGCGGGCTGAGCCATGGCACATCTCGATATCGCGCCGTGGGAACCCGAGGAAACCATCGGCAAGCTCTGGCACCAGCTGGCGTCGCGGATGGACCCGCCACAGCGGTTCCCGGACGAAGCGGCGCGGTTCGAAGACATGCGCGGCCGCATTGCGGTTCTGTTCCGGGGCCTGGGCGGCGGGCAGGATGTCGAGATGAAGCCGGTGGCCGATCAGTCGAGCCGCCACCGCATTTCGTGGCGGCGGCGACTGGCCTTCGACACCGAACAGATCGCGCGCGCCAGCTTCGATGGCGAAGCCCTGCGCCTGCCGGCGGAACTGGCGCTTTTCCCCAGCCGGGATGACAACCAGTCGCTTTACCTCTGGCTTGCCGCCATCGCGGCGCATGTGCGCCCCGCGGTTCCCGAAACCGATCCGCTGCGGGCCGACCTTGCCCATATCGCGGCAGGCGTGGCGATGACGCAAGCCACCCTGGAAGCCGCGCCCGGCCTGCGCCAGCTTTGGCAGCGGCTGACCCAGGCGCACCTGGCCTTGCGCCAGCGCCCAGTCCTTCGCGGAACGGAGGCGCGGGTGGAGGGGCTGGTGCGGCACCTGCTGGGCGATCCGACCCCGCCCGAAGCCGCGCTTCTGGCGCAATTTTCGGGGCCTCCGGCCCATTGGCGCGCGCCGAAGGGCTATCGCCCCATGCTGCCGGTGCCGCTCTGGCCCGATCTGCGCGGCCTTGCCACCGGCAACCCGACCGAGGTCGCCAGCCTTCCCACCTCGGGCACCCCCGAGGAAGCCAGCAACGGCACCGCCCGCAAGACCCGCCGCATGAAGGCCGACCAGGCCGAGCGGAAGGACAGCATCATCCTTTACAAGTTCGAGGCGATGCTGACCTGGGCCGAGATGATGAACATCAACCGCCGGGTCGAAGACGACGATCTGGACAACGCCAAGAAGGCCGCCGAGGACCATGAGGAGATCGTCCTTGGCCAGATCTCGAAGGCGCCCGCGACCAAGTTGAAACTCCACCTCGATCTCGCGCCCGAAGACGTGGACCGCGAACGGATCGCCGGGAAGTTCACCTATCCCGAATGGGACGCGCGCGGCGGGGTCTGGATGCCGGACCATTGCCGGGTGCTGGCCGCCCCGGTCGACCCCGCGCCGGATTATGCGGGCATCACCGACGATGCCGCGCGCCGCCGCATCCGCGCCGTGAAGCGNNAGCGCCAGTTCGAGGCGCTGCGCCCGGCAAAGCTGATCCGCCACGCACAGCCCGACGGCGAGGAAATCGACCTTGACGCCGCGCTGCGTTCCGTGGCCGACCTGCGCGCCACGGGCCGCGGATCGGACCGGATCTGGCAGCAGGCCCGGCCCGAGAAGCGCGACCTTGCGGTGTCGATCCTGCTGGATGTGTCCCGCTCGACCGAAAGCGCGGTGACGGGCCGCCCGGTCATCGACATCGCGCGCGAGGCGCTGACGGCGCTGGCCTGGGGGCTGGACGCCTGTGGCGACCGCTTTGCCATCCAGGGCTTTTCCTCGCTGAAACGCGACCGGGTCTGGATCCATGACTGCAAATCCTTCGATGAGCCGATGGCCCCGCGGATCGAGGCCCGCATCCACGCGCTACGCCCCGGTTTCTACACCCGGTTGGGCGCGGCAATCCGCCATGCCTCGCATGGTCTGGCGCAGGAGGGCCGGTCACGCCGCTTGCTGATCGTGATCACCGATGGCAAACCGAACGACCTTGACCATTACGAAGGCCGCCACGGCATCGAAGACAGCGCCATGGCCGTGCGCCAGGCGCGCCGCGCCGGACATGCAGTCTTTGGCATCACCATCGACCGCGATGCGCAGGCCTGGTTCCCGCGCATCTTCGGACAGGGCGGTTTTCAGGTGATCCGCGATCCCGACAGGCTGACCACCGCCCTGCCAGAGATCTACCGGCAACTGGTGCTGTGATGCGTCTGGATGACCTGCCCGGCGAATTGATCCTGTGGATCCTGATCGTCTCGGAAATCATGATCTTTATGGCCGGGGTATCGGTTCTGGTGGTCAACGGCTTGCTGGACCCGCAGGGCTTCGCCGCCGCCCAGTCGCAGTTGGACGGACGGATGGCCGCGCTGAACACCGTGGTGCTGGTCACATCGGGCCTTTTCGCCGCCCAGGCCGAGCGCCACGCAAGGGACGGGAACCGCTGGGCCACGCGCATCGGCCTTGCGCTTGCCGCCCTGGGCGGCATGGTGTTCCTGGGCATCAAGGGCATGGAATATGCCCATGACATAAGCGCCGGCATCGGCATCGACGGCCACCCGTTCTTCACCTTCTACTATCTGCTGACCGGGTTTCACGCCGCGCATGTCCTTGCGGGGATCGTGGTGCTGGGGCTGGTCGGGCTGCGGTCGCGACCCGATGCCGTGCAGGCGGGCGCGATGTTCTGGCACATGGTGGACCTGGTCTGGGTACTGATCCTGCCACCGGTCTATCTGATCTGGTGAAGCCATGGACAGACTGATCCGGACATGGGGCCTGCTGATCGCCCTGACGCTCACCACCACCGGCCTTGCCATCTGGGACCCGAAGTTCGCCGCGCCGGGCCTCGTGCTGCTGGCCTGGTTGAAGGCGCGGGAAATCCTCGGCGGTTTTCTTCACCTGAGGGCCGCGCCGGGCTGGCTTGCGGCCTTCACCTTCCCGCTGGCGATCTGGCTGGCGGCCATCGGGGCGCTGCTGGCGGTCCGGTAACACCGGGCGTGCCTGCTTCTTCAGAGCTGAAATGGTTGGCAGGGAAATCCCGCTGCCGCCGGCTCACTTCCGCTGGCTTCAAACACCTGAACAGCGACCGAGAAGTCCGCTTTGCGCTTGCAGATGGGTCGATAGGTGTATGTTGATTTGCGGAGCCTGCGCAGAACGAAACTTGTCACCTTGCGATATTCGCGCATAGGTTGAGGATGAATGGCTGTGCGCAGGGCGATTTTTGCTGTCCTCCGGCCTGAGATCGATTTGTGTTCCTGCGGCCAAAGAGCGAGATTCAATTGCATCGCCTGATTTTTGCCCTTTGTGCGGTCTTCTTTTTCCTCGCCGGCGTGCGAGCGGAGTCGCCGACGACTCCATCTGGCACGTCGATCTCTCTCGGCCCACGGGTTTTCGATCTGCGCGAGCGATCGCCCATTTTGGACCTCCAGGTCGAGAATGAATTTGTGTCTTTGACCGATGTTGATTGGATCAGGGACATGACATGGTCCGACCCGCTATTGAGCAACACGGTCATCCACATCAAGGATCACACCCGGCTTTACTCGGGTGGTCAGCCGGTATGGGCGCCAGACAACATATCCCGCTTCCATCCCGACCCAACCCTGCCGCCGATCTTCGATCTGGACGGTTACGAGGTGGGCTGGACAGGCGCTCATGAAGCTCCGATTCGTGGCGATATCCTGATGTTTCCCAAAAACGACTCGCAAAGTTTCTACGTCAATTGCGCATACGATCGGGCAGATCCCGCACCAACATTCTGTGCGGTGAACTTCCGCTATGGCCCTGATCGCAATCTTATCATCAAGACACGCATTTACCATGTGACCTCGCCGCTGAATGATTTTGCCGAGATCGCGGCACAGGTTGAGGCGCTGGTAAGATGCCTCGACGTCACCGAGGACGTGCGGACCGGTGAGATGAGCCCCGTCACCCCGTATCTCTTACAAAAGGACATCGCCGCTGGCGGCCGATGCCGAATTATGCCGTCGAGTTAAATTCGAAATTCTGTGCGTCGCAACAGGCGCTGATCGCCCGGCTCTGAGGCGCCGCGCCCCAATCAACAATCCCCGAAAGCGCAAACAGAGATGGCCGGGAATTTGCGCCGGATTCGGGCTTCGGTTCCGCGTCTCGGGATTGGTCAAATGTCCCGCAAGCCCCCGTAATCGCGGCAGAACTGCCGAAGCAGGCGTCATGTCTCTGATCGACCGGGAAGGCTGGCTGTGCAGGCAGCCCCTGCCTATCCAGTCTGGCCCGAAAATGCAGTTTACAGGGAAATTACAGGGAATATGCGCGGTTTCGGAGTTTGAAGAGCAGTTTCTCCCGCCAATCCCTGCTCCATATCAACAGCTTGCAGAGAAATTCCCTACTTGGCTGAACAGGGAATTTGCGATCGTCCAGCAGGGAAGGTTCAGGAAAGAACAGGGTCTCGGCGGCGCTTAACAGGGAACCGTGTGTTCAAGCAGCGAACAGAGATCTCACCCCACGGGATTGATGATGAGTTCCTTGTAGAGTGTTGACTTCGCGCAGTGTTACGAGAAATCCAGAGCACGGTCCCCATGCTCATCGCTGATCCGCGTCGGCAGACCCAAATGGTTCAGGAGGTCGGCAGCGACGCTGCCCAGAGCGTAGCGTCTCTCCGCAGCCCGTCGTCTGTCCGAATTACCCCTGCTCCCGCTAACGCACACTGGTAGGCACCTTCCCCAAACGGGGAACTTATCCGTGGGTGGTCCCGCGCGTACGTTTCGAGAGTAGCCATCATGCGGCTGCCCAACAATCAAGAACAGACAGGGACCAACATGACCACTCTGAAAACCTCCGCGCGGGCGCTTTGCCTGCCGGCGGCGTTGATCGGACTTGCGCTCATGGCGCTGCCCGCTGCCGCCAAGGACCAGATCGTTCTGTGCACCGTCGATGATCTTTCCGGTGACTTTTCGATTATGTCGACACCCAAGACCTATGGCTACGAACTGGCCGTAAAGGAAATCAATGATGCTGGCGGCATCGAGGTGGATGGCGAAAAGAAACTGATCAAGCTCGTCCAATATGACGGTCAGTCGGACGTCGGCCGTTACCAGCAGATGGCGCAGCGATGCCTCTTCGACGACGAGGCCGATGTCGTTATGGCGGGCTATACTGGGGCCGAGCGCGAGGCCGCGCGCCAAGAGGTTGTTCGGAACAAGGCGATCTTCTGGCACAACAACCAGGGCGAGGGCGGCATCGCCGATCACTATTCTTTTTTCTCTGGCCCTACCCCGGAACAGCAGGTCGTTCCCGCCATCAAGGAGATGATCGACGCGCTTGGACCGCGAATGGTCTTCATCGGAGCGGATTACAATTTCTGCCGCGCAATCGGGCAGTGGGTTCGCACCGCCGCCGGACTTCACGGCGGCAAGATCGAAATGGAGGAATATTTCCCATTCGGCGTGTCTCAATGGCAGGCCACCATCGACAAGATCCAGGGCATCAAGCCCGACTTTCAAGTTCACTGTCTAGTTGGCGCCGCGCATGCACAGTTCTATCAGCAAGCAGCGGCTGCGGGTTTGAAGATCCCCGCCTGGTCGAACGTTACTATTTCGGACGGCTATGAGCACAAGCGCTTTGCGCCACCGTCGCTTGCCAACATGTATGTACCTCCTGCCTTCATCGAGGACGTACCAGGCGCCGCGAGCGAGGAGTTCTCCAAAAAAATCCGCGCACTGCATCCCGACATCCCCTATGTCAACGAACACGCGGCCTTCGGATATGTTGCGGTCAAGGCGATGGCGGCAGCCTGGGGCAAGGCGGGAACGACCGAAACAGAAGCCGTGATCAAGGCACTTGAAGGAGACATCTCGGTGCCGGATGCACCGGGCGGGCCTTGGACCATGCGAGGCTCACAGCACCATGCTTCGATGAACACCTATCTGTACAAGGTCAAGGACGATCATAGCCTGGAACTCATCAAGGATCTTGGTCTGACCGAACCAACCTTCCTGAAGGACGTCGGCGTCGACATGACCAAGGAAGCGCCGGGCCGTGCCTTCCTGCCGCCTGACAACCCGGCTTGGGCGGAGTTCTTCAAATAATACTGGCGCAACAACGCCGCTGCTGCCTCTTGGTGGCGGCGGCCCCAAGCGGAGAAAACGCATGGACTTGGCAGGGCAGTTGACCAGCTATCTCTACCAGTACTTTGACAACGCCACATTCCTGATCCTCGCCGCGTTAGGCCTGATCCTGATCTACGGGATGATGGGAGTCATCAACATGGCGCACGGGGAGTTGATGATGATCGGTGCCTATGTCGCCACTTACTCTTATCACGCAGGGCTACCGATCCCTCTCGCCATCCTGTGCGCGGGGATTGCGGCCGGACTGGCGGGTATTGTCCTGGAACTGCTGATTGTCCGGCATTTCTATAACCAGCTGCTATCGTCCCTTGTTGTTACATGGGGGCTGAGCCTGGTCCTGAGCCAGGGCGCGCTTTTAATCCTTGGCCCATCGACGCTGAACATGCCCACGCCGCTTGGTTCGTTCTCGGTCGGAGGCTTCTCTTTCGGAGTTTATCGTCTGGTGATGACCGTCGTCGCAATCCTTTTGATGGCTGGCATCTGGTTTCTGCTGCGCTGGACCCGCTTTGGCAACCAGGCGCAGGCAACGATTGAAAATCCGCGCATGGCGGCCGCGCTGGGAATCGATACGAGGCGGATCTACACAGCGACTTTCGCCATCGGCGCCGCGCTGGGCGGTGTCGCGGGCGGAATGCTGGCAATGACGACAGCGGTCTCGCCGTTCTTCGGACAGGGATATACCGCAGTAGCCTTCATCACGGTCGTTTTGGGTGGCGGGGCGAATGCACTTGTCGGCCTGGCGGCAGCCGCTGGCTATCTATCGGGAGTGCAGACACTCCTCTCAATTATGGTCAATCAGTATCTTGGCTATGTCTCGCTATTCGCGGCAGCCTTCGTCGCGCTTCTGGTGATGCCATCCGGTATCTCCGACTTCCTTGAACGCCGGCGCAGCCGCAAGGTGCAGAGGTGACCCAAATGGAACCGCAATTCCGAGTTATTGCTTCTTTGAATGGTCCGCAAACTCTCGGCAACAGTGCCTTTTTCTGGATCTCAGCCATCCTTCTTGTCACCGTTGCCATCTTCTTTCCGCTCTACGCTTCGCGCTTTCAGGTCATCACCGCAAGCAACCTTGCGATTTCATCCCTTCTGGCGCTGAGCCTTTGCCTGATATGGGGATACTGCGGTATCTTGAGCTTGGGGCAGGCCTCGTTCTACTGCGTCGGGGGCTATGCCTTTGGCATCGTAGGAATTAACCTGATCCAGAGCGCGGGCAACACCAACTTGGCCCTGATCGCGGGCGTTGTCGCGCCCGTGCTACTGGCCGCAGCACTGGGCTGGCTGATGTTCTACCGGCGACTCAAGGGAGTTTATGTCGCGATCCTGATGCTGATCGTGTCGCTGCTTCTTGGTCTCTTCATGCGCCAAACTGCGGATCCGAGCTACGCGATCAGCAAGGCAGCATTCGGTGGAATGAATGGCCTGCGACCGGCGAGCGCAGGCGACCCTGGCATTCCCAATATCACCCTCGGGTTCGGCGATGCTGTCGCGGTCTTTGACGGGCGCAGCGCCAGTTTTTACTGGCTGGTGCTAGCAATCCTTGTCCTGGTGTTCCTGGGTTTGCGTTGGCTGGTTAATTCAACCTACGGATACATACTGATTGCTTGCCGCGAGGATTCTGAACGGACTGAGACTTTCGGCTACGACATTCGATTGGTCCAGCTTTCGGTCTTTTGTCTTTCGGCCGCCATAGCGGGACTTGCGGGGGCACTCTATACGGCATGGGGTACCTATATCCACCCCGATGGTTTCAGCGTCGCGCCTAATATCTTGGTGGTGATCTGGGTTGCGGTTGGCGGGCGCAAGGACTTGGCATCGGTCATCGTCTCGACGGTAGCGCTTGGGTGGCTGTCGCTGGAACTCTCACGCTACGGGGAAGTGTCGCTTCTTGTACTAGGTTTCATCCTGATCTTCGCGATGATGGTCGCGCGCGATGGGGTTGTCGCTGCCTTGGGCGAGCAGATCGGACGGGTCGTAGCTGCGCGCGGGTCGCGACGCGAGCTTGTTGCATGCTTTAAAGGGGAGCGCAGATGAGCCAGGTCGCAACACTGGAAAGGACCTCGCCGCCGGAGTTCACCGACGTGATCCTGGACGTGCGGAACGTAACCAAGCACTATGGCGGTATCCGCGCCCTCGATGGCCTGTCGCTGCAAGTCGCGCGGTCCGAGATCCACTGTGTTCTCGGTCCGAACGGAGCCGGAAAGAGCACTTTCTTCAAGATGCTGATGGGGACTGAACGGCCGACCTCGGGCAGTATCCTATACGATGGTCACGACGTCACTCACCTCCAGGCATTTGAGCGCGCCCGACTGGGGTTGTCAGTTAAGTTCCAGAATCTGCGGACTTTCGGCGATCTCACGGTCTTCCAGAACCTATTTATTCCGCTGCGCCGGACCTGTGGACCAGCGGAAATTCCGGATCGAATTATCGACATCCTGCGTCAGGTCCGGTTGCCCGGAGTCGAGAACCGCCTGGTGAGGCACCTGTCACATGGTCAGCAGCAATGGCTTGCAATTGCGATGTCGATCGCCTCGCGTCCGCGATTGCTTTTGCTCGATGAACCCACAGCGGGGCTGTCCGCCGAAGAGACGGAGCGGACGGCCGAGATCATCCATGAGGTCAACTCCGAAGGCATGACTGTGGTGGTCATCGAGCATGACATGGGATTTATCCGCTCTCTCAAGGCGCGCACCTCGGTGCTGCACTATGGTCGCCTGTTCGCGCAGGGAAGTTTCGACGAAATCGCCGCGAATGAGCAAGTCCGCCACATTTACCTGGGAACCGAATGATGATGTCCAGCAAAATCGCGCTGTCCGCAGTTGTTTCGGGTTACGGTCGCGTCCGGATCGTCAATGGAGTTTCTGCCGAAGTGGCCGCAGGTGAGATTGTCGCAGTGATCGGACGAAATGGCGTCGGCAAGACCACGCTAATGAAAACGCTGATAGGCGAGGTACCAGTCAAGAGCGGAGAGGTGCGCTTTAACGGCCGTGACATCGGTGGCCTGACCACACCGCGGCGCGCCCGTCTCGGTATCGGTTATGTTCCGCAGGGCAGGGGGATATTCGGTCGGCTATCGGTTGCCGCAAATCTTGGTCTGGGGGTCGGCGTCGGGGATGCATCTAGGCCCAATTTCGATCGTGTCTTCGATTTTTTCCCTATCTTGGAAAAGCGCCTTCAGCAGCCCGCCGGATCCATGAGCGGCGGTGAGCAACAGCAGTTGGCTATCGCCAGAATTCTGGTTGGCAGTCCTCAGCTCATGCTTCTTGATGAACCGTCCGAAGGGATCCAGCCATCGATCGTGCAGGAAATTGGGCGCACTATCCGCCGCCTACGGGACCAGCAAGGCCTTACCATCATGATCGTGGAGCAGAACCTGAGCCTGATCCAGGCGGTTGCGGACCGTTGTCTTGTTATGGACAGGGGGCGCATCATCGCGGAGGTCCGGCCCGACGCCCTCAACGACCCAGCACTAGCAAAGGAATATTTGGCGATCTGATGCCGCGACGCAACGCCTTCCCCAACGTGGTGTCTAGTCGAAGCTAGTGTCTGCTGGCGCGGTGAAGCATTCAGACACCTTAGTAAGCTCAGGCTCTGCAGTAAACGGACATGGCTTACTTGCGTTGCGAATGAAAATTCATCGGCAAAGGCGGACTTAAATGGACAGCTGTGTCGGTCACACCAGCCCCAGATTGATCGCCGTGGCGACGGCTTGGGCGCGATTGGTTGCGTCAAGCTTGGTGATGGCATTCTTGATGTGCAAGCGCACCGTTTCGACAGACCGGTCGATGATCTGTGCGATCTCTCCCGATGTCTTGCCGGCTGAGGCCCATTTCAGGCATTCCTTCTCACGCGGAGTGAGGACGCGCGGCAGTTCAGTCGGAATCTGGCTCTCTAGACTACGTTCGTGCAGTCCGCGGGTAAAAGCGTGCATAAGACGAAAAAGCGGCTCTTCCGTCGTTTGGCGCTGCTTTGCCCATCCGCCGCAACTTTTGTCGCATATCGCGCTCATGACCGCGAACTTACCGAAGGGAAGGTGAACCGGCACTGTGATGCCGTTTGTAAGGCCAAAATCTTCCAGATACTGAAAGGCCTGTCGCTGATGTGTGGATATGTCCGAACGTTTCTGGACTGTACGCCAGTCGATGGGCAGCGTGGTTTCAAAACAAGCTCGATAGTAAGGATCGATCCGCATGAACTGCGCCCATCCCTCGTCGAAGCCGGTAGGGAAATTGCGCACGTTCAACTTTAGCGGTAGCCAGTCCCCGTTCGGAAGGCGGGGCATGGCTGGGATATATCCATAGAGAACTTGGGTAAATCCCAAGCTCAAAGTGGTATCGGTCAGGATGTCGAGGGCGGCGTCAAAGCTGTCGGTTTCGACAACGCGGCTTCGAATATCAGCATATGGAATTTCAACGATTACGTCCAATGCGAGCCTCATTTCCTGGATGTGACAAGCCGTACGAGATGGTCTTGTTATCTTAACTGCGGCACCCCCGTCATCAAAATGAAACATCCGGAAACCTCAATAAAATATGGATGATCCTACATTTTGTGCATCCGTACGACCGATGAGGCACCATCGGGGTGCCGGGATGGGCAATTACTTGTATGAGATGATTTCCAGCGAGAATCAGCTGAATCCGAACGATTTTCTTTACGGAGGATGTAGCCCTGTGGCCCCCCTACCAATAGCCACAGAGGCTGGCGTAAGGGTGGACCCAGAAGCGGTCCGATGTCGCGCCGTGTTCTCAGATGCGAGGTGTTGGCGGGGCTAGAAGTGACAACGCTTGACCATCGCCTAGTTTGGCGGGCCCTCTTCGGCCTCATGGCATTAGTTCTTCGACGGACCCGTATGGTATGCGCCCGGCGCCTGTCAGCACTTGCGTATCAAGCGCGCTGGCTTGCCGGCAAGCGCAGGTCGGACATGCTTCCAGACCTCATGGATCGCTTCATGGCACATCCACGTCTCACCCGCGAGGATCCGGCAACTCACCAATCTGCCTTGCCTGCTGGCACCTGCTTTCACGCCTTCAATGCCATAAAGGGTCTGCTCGATCTGATCCTCAATGCCCTCTGGAAGGTCGCCCCAGATGATGACAGTCGCCTGATGGCGGGCACCGTCCCACATGCGTGCAAGAGCCGCGACTTCGTCCGGCTGCGTCGCAACCTGCCGGTCGATAACCAGCGGGGCGCCGTCGAGGTTGACTACGAACTCTGAGTCCAGCGTATGGAAATCAAAGGCTTCGCCGCTCCGGCCGTAATGGATGCGGCCTGCCGAGATCATGTCCGTGGCGAAAAGGTATGAATCCTCTGCAATGTCGATCTGGGTCCGGCGGAGAACTCGCGATCCAGCGAAGGGGATGGCTTCGTCAGGGCAGTACTCAAGTAGTGCACCTGCGCCAACTGTGATGTTGATATGCTCGGCCGAGGTCTCGCCCAAAGGGCATTTGTAGAACTTGCTGGCGGCGGTGGTCGTGATCAACGCCCGGCTGCCGGGATCCAGGGTGGCATGCAGATGGGCGGTATCGCCTTCGACAAAGCCTCCCCCGCTGTTGATTAGCAACAGAAAAGGCTGATCGTCGTTGTCTTGGTAATGAGTTCCCTGCCACTGATAGGGGATGCGCCAGCTGCTGGGGTCGATTTCGGTTCTTCCGTTGCGCAGACGGATTGCCAAGTTCATCAGGGCATGTTTTCCGATAGCCCAGTCGGGATCGGGAAGCACCCGCGGATGTCCGGTCATGTCAGGTGGTCTCCATCATCATTACGTCGCGTTTCAGCCAAGAAATGATTTCGGGCAGGCCGACGCCCTTTTTCATGTTCCCGAACACCACAGGCAGGTCACCACGCATTCGCGTGGCATCTCGCGCCATCATGCTGAGGTCGGCATCGACATATTGGGCGATGTCGATCTTGTTGATGAGAAGCAGTGGCGAACGGGTGATGCCGGGCCCGCCCTTGCGCGGGATTTTGTCGCCTTCACCGACGTCGATAACGAAGATGTGGCTGTCGGCAAGTTCGGGGCTGAAAGTTGCTGTCAGATTGTCACCCCCACTTTCAATAAAGATCAGGTCGAGGTCGGGGTACCGCCTCGTTAGATCATCGACCGCGACCAGGTTCATCGAGACATCCTCGCGGATTGCTGTGTGGGGGCAGCCGCCCGTCTCGACCGCAACGATGCGTTGGGGGTCAATCGCACCCGAGCGGGTTACGAAATCTGCATCCTCGCGGGTGTAAATGTCGTTGGTAATGGCAGCGACGGAATAGTTCGGACCCAGCGTACGAAGAAGTTGCACAAGCAGATGAGTCTTGCCGGATCCCACCGGGCCACAGATTCCAATACGAAGCGGTTTTCGCATTTCAGATCTCCCAGGGGTTTTCTCAGGACATACACAGCCGCGAAGGCAGCCGTTCGTGTCGCATCGATGCGACATCCAGAGCGGAATTAAGTGTGGACATGCCATTCAGCGGACGTGTGCGAGCGATCTCGGAGCATTCCAAGATCAGCGGTGCTGCTGCAGCGATGATGCGCTGCAAGTCTGACTGACCGATGGGCAAGAGCCGCCCGAGAACCGCAGCAAGGCCTGAAAAGCTGCCGTACAGATAGGTTTCGACAGTCTGCGTCTCGCTCCAGCCCATTCCCGCGCAGGCGACTCCATAGACAACTGCGTGGTGCGGCCTCTGACCGTGCGCATCCATGATGACGGCCAAGCGTTGTGTCACTTCCAGTCTGAAAATGTCGCGAAATGCCGCCATGAATGCCGCCCCGCTTTTGGCTGAAGCTTGGCGCGCCTCGCGGCTCAGCTTCAGCGCTTCGACAGTTCGGTTGAGCTTGGCGATACCGGCCATCTCAGTATAGAGCGCCGCGCGAAAGGCGTGAGCAACAGCTACGGCATCCGCCGTCGCTACCGTGAAGCGTAACCAGTCGCGCAGCCGGATCTCCGCATCTTCGGGCGTTGCGATGGTCCGGTCCGCCAGCCAACATTCGAAGCCATATGAGTGGCTGAAAGACCCGGTAGGAAACGCCGAACTGGTTACCTGAAGGATGCTCAGGAACGGATCGCAACCATTGTTGGATGGTACCGCCAGTCTCGCCGGGATCATTTGGCTTCCCCTATCCCGTCTGCTGCACTGTCGTGCCCGTGGGGGTGAGTATGAGTGTGTGGGTCATGTTGGCGCCCGTGCCCCTGCGCCTGTCCGTGGTCATGCGCGTGAACGTGGTGCCCGTGTGCCGCGCCGAACCTGCGACCTATGAAGGCCCGCCGTTCTAACCGGAAGGGAATACCGAGTTGTCTCAGTTGGGACACTACCATCTGATCGACCGGCGTCAGGACACCATTTTCCAGAAAGCGGGCGGGTCGATGCAGGTTTCCCAACTGATAACAGGCGGCGGCCCACAGGACGGGATCGCTCCCAGGTTCGAGGAGGATTAGTTCTTCCTCAGCTACGGTGACCGCAATCGCCCAGGTTCGATCGTAGTAAAGAACTTCGCCGTCCTGCAACTCGGTCCCCCTTGGCATGGAGACGCGAACTTCGCGCCCCGCGATTGTCTTGGCCTTGAAATGGCCGCTGGCTCTTTGTTCGGACGTCAGGACCAGAGGGTCGATCCCGAAATGGGGATCTAGGTTGGCGGTCGTGCCGACGACACGGGATATGATTTCTGCCATTCTGACCTACCTGAAATAGAACAGTTGGGTCAGAGGCAGGGTCTTGGCCGGTTTGACAGTCGCGCGACGACCATCCACATAGACGTTATAGGTTTCGGGGTCGATGTCGACCTGCGGCATGGAGTTGTTCAGATACATGTCGCGCTTCGAAATCGTGCGGGTGCGTCGGACCGGCATGAGGGTCTGATGGCTGCGGAGCCGGCCAGCCAAACCCGCATCGATTGCGGCCTGCGTCACAAAGGAGTAGCTTAGCCTTGCAGGGTTCGCACCCAGGGAACCGTATTGCGGCCGGTACTTGAGCGGCTGACCGGTCATCAGTGATCCTGCAGGATCGCCCATGGCGCCATGTGTGATGAAACCGCCCTTTACGGTAACTTCGGGCTTGGCGATGAAGAACTTCGGCTTCCAGAAAACCAGATCCGCCAGCTTGCCCGGCGCGATGGACCCGACATAGCCGTCGACCCCAAACGTGATTGCGGGGTTAATGGTTACTTTGGACAGGTAACGCCGAATGCGGAAATTGTCGTTTCCGGCACTGTCTTCAGAAAGCTTGCCGAAGCGCTGCTTGTTCACCGCGGCCAACTGAAAGGCTCGCTGTGCACTTTCCGCGGCTCGGCCGACGCCTTGGCTGTCGGACCCGATCATCGCGATTGCGCCGAGGTCATGCAGCACATCCTCTGCGCGCATGGTTTCTGCCCGGGCGCGCCCTTGGATGAACGCCATGTCGGTGGGGACGTTCTTGTTGAGGTTATGACATGTAATGAGCATGTCGATCTCTTCGTCATATGTATTGATCGAGAACGGGTTGGTGGGATTGGTCGAACTCGGCAGGCAGTTCGGCTCCATCACGCAACGCATGATGTCGGGGGCGTTGCCACCGCCTGCGCCTTCTGCGTGATAGATGTGCATCACACGACCATTGATCGCGGCCATCGTGTCCTCATAATAGCCAGTCTCATTAAGTGTGTCCGCATGGACCTGAACCTGGAAGTCGAACTCGTCGGCAAGGTTCATGCACATGTCGATTGCCGCGGGCGAGGAGGACCAGTCCTCGTGGATCTTGAGTCCGGTAGCGCCACCCAAAACGATCTGTTCTTCAAGTGCGCCGCGGCTGGCGGCATTGCCTTTGCCGAAGTTTCCGAAGTTCAACGGAATATCCGCCATCGCTTCGAGCATCCTGTGCAAGTTGAACACTCCCGGACATTCGATACCCACGGTCTTGGGCCCGGAGCCGCCGCCGATCACCGTAGTGAAGCCAGCGTTCTGATATTCGAAGAGCTGCTGGACGGAGTCGAAATGAGGATGAATGTCGATGAAACCAGGCGTGACTATCATACCTTCGACAGAGAGGATGTCAGTGCCAGGGGCAACGATCAGGCCGGGCGTGATATTCATCGTATCGGGGTTGCCGGCTTTGCCGACGCCGACGATCATTCCGTCCTTGATGCCAATGTCGCCTTTAACGATGCCCAAGACCGGGTCGATAATCACTGCATTGGTCACAACAAGGTCGAGCGCGCCGTCCCGGGCTTTCCATTTCGACGCCTGCCCCATCCCATCACGGATGGTCTTCCCGCCACCGAAGACGAGTTCATCGCCATAGGTGGTGTAATCATGTTCGATTTCAGCAACCAGACCGGTATCGGCCAAGTAAATTTTGTCGCCCTTGGTCGGGCCGTATTGCACGGCATACTCCGGCCGCGTGATCTTGATGCTCATGGCTGTGTCCTGAAGTTCGTTGGGGCGGATGGGCTTGGTCGTCAGACTGCTTTCGCGTCGCCGGCGTGAACCGTGTCTGGCTTGTCGCGGACCTTGTAGCGCTCTCCCTCGAAGCAGTAGCCGTTGGATCGCAGGCGCTGGACCGCCTGTTCGCGGATGATGTCTGATCGCACGGTGCCGTTCGTCATATTGTTCATACCGAAGGCTACTTCGCGCCCGGCATAGGTCGTCAACTGGACCTTGCGGCTCTGACCAGGCTCGAAGCGGACCGCTGTACCCGAGGCAATGTCCAAGCGCATTCCGAAGGCTGCCTCGCGATCAAATGCCATCGCCCGATTGCATTCTGCGATATGGTAATGAGCGCCGATCTGAACTGGCCGGTCGCCGGTATTAACCAGCACAAGCTCGATGGTGCGTCGGCCGGTATTGATTTCAATGTCATCACTGGCAAACTCGATGAAACCGCATTTATCGGGCATGCCGACATCAAAGGCTTCACTTGGGATGATAGATTTGGGGAGCGGCGGCGGAGTCCATTTCTTAGACATTTCTCTTTCCTCGCCTTCTTCAGTTTCGGATGGGATTCATGATGGTGACGAGTTTGGTTCCGTCCGGGAACAAGGCCTCGACCTGAAGGATGGTTAGCATTTCAGCGACGCCGGTCATGACATTGTCGCGGCCTAGAATCGTCGCGCCATATTCCATCATGTCGGTAAGCATCGGGATCGATCCTTCGCGGGCCCGTTCCAGAATTTCATCCGAGATGACGGCTACGGCTTCGGGATAATTGAGCTTCATCCCCTTTTCGAGCCTGCGGCGCGACATCTCTGCCGCCACCCAGATCTGCATTCGCTCTTCTTCACGAAGCGTGAGGTGCATCTTGTTAAACCTTTCGATTCTTGACGGGGGTTTGGAACTGTCAGGGGCGTTCCGAACTCCCCTTCGTCCCGATGAAAGGCCCGCAAGCGGCAACTGAATAGATACCTGTCCGGGTAGGTTAGGAGACCGGCAAGCAATTTTCCTACCCTTTCGGGGCATTGTGGGACGGGGCTGCACAGACCCTAATCGTGCAAATGTTGAAAGGAGCTATCACATGAACATCCGACTTCTCTCGACGGCGCTCGTACTTATTCCGGGCGTGGCCTTCGCCCATACGGGCGATCCGCAACACCTCGGACTGGGTGCCGGCATCAGTCATCCGCTGACCGGAATCGACCATCTCGCCGCGATGGTGGCGGTCGGGATTCTTGGCGCTTCGATAGGCGGCAGGGCGATCTGGGCTTTGCCGATAAGTTTTGTCAGTATGATGATCGTTGGCGCGCTGCTTGGTTTGGCGGGACTGCCGCTCCTAGGGGTCGAAACGGCAATCGTCCTGTCATCTGTCGCATTTGGCACAATGATCATTCTGAATACACGGCCCGCCTTGCTAACGGCGATGGTTATCGTAGGCATGTTCGCCGTGTTCCACGGACATGCACATGGCGCGGAGATGCCGACCGGCGGAGTAGCGTGGGTTTATATCGCAGGCTTCGTCGCTGCGACCATGGCGTTGCACCTACTCGGCGCCATGTCTGCGGTCGCTACTCGGCACCAAGGCGACATGTTCAAGCGCGCGGCAGGCTTCGCCATCGCGGGCGTCGGCGTACTGGCAGGCGCCGGATATATTTGACGGCAGTTTGCGAAGCGTACCTCCGGTTCGCGATGACCTGGCCGACATCACGCGATGTCGGCCTTTTTTATTGGTGCTCGGCTCTGATGGTGTGACCGCCCACCGACGACATCTGTGTGCCAAGGTGGGTCTGCAACGATCCACAAAGGAGAGCGGTCATGCCGGTGATTCACGTTCGGGTTCGACCTGGCGAAGAATGTCGTTTATGCCGAGGGCGGTGAAGCCGTTCAGGACGGCGACACGGATCTGGACCTCGGCAACCTGACGGTCGAAGCCCCGAGCGGCCAGACGTTGGCCAAGCAGTTTCACGCAATGCATCTTGG
>DJWG01000038.1 GCA_002440945.1 Rhodobacteraceae bacterium UBA6236
ATGGGATTTGTGCAACAGAGCCTCGGCACCCCCAAAGTCCGCGATTTCGTCTACAATGATCCCGCGCATCTCGAACTGGCCGAACGTTACCTCGATCTTCCGCTTATGCCCTTTGAGCGCGCCGAAACCATCAACCTGATTGGTCTGGCGCTGAATGAGGTGGCCCGCGATGCTGGGGTTCGTTTGGCGCCCAGTATCAGGAAAGATCCTTATTTCGCGGACAGGATCTATGACGGGCTGCACGGAAGCTTTGGCCGTTGCATGTTCCTGATCGTGAATGCGGTCATCCGCACGATTGAGCAGGATGGCGACGCCGTCGAAGCCGATGATTTTCGCCGGATCTTCGATATGAAATACCTGCACTTCAATGCGCAGAACCCGTTTTCCAGCCCGGATTGGGCCGACCAGGCCGAGGCTGCAAGGGCAGGAAGCGTTTGCGCCTCGTCTGTGTTTTTGGATGATGAGGCTCGCCCTGAAACGAAGAAAAAGAGAGGGCGGCCGCGCAAGAATGGCCGAGTGGCGCAGTGAGAACACAACCTCTCACGCCCCATCTGCCGTTCCACGACGACGAATTGAGCCAAGGCTATTTCACGCGGAATGGCTATTTCCACGCTGGCGTGCCCGCGGGCACCTTCTGCGGATATGCCCGGCTCGATCGGGCTGATTTCCGCAGCGGCTCTGCGGCATTCGTCGATCAGATGATTGAGCTTGCAGGCGGCAACGCGCATGAACTTGCTGCCAACACCATGGCCGCGCTGCCCGATGAGATGTTCCAGCTACGCGGCGAACAACTTGGCCTTCCTGTGGTGCGGCGCACTTTGGTTCGCTTCTGCCCTCAGTGTTGTCGCGAAGATGGCGAACAGCACCCCGAAGCCGGTGGAGGGGCAATGCGTTTCCGCTGGTCGTGGCTTCTTCGCCCGGTTGTAGCCTGTCGTCGGCACCAAACTCTTCTTGTCGAGCTGCCGGCTCATGATCAGGTCAAAGCTTTCGACCTGCCCAAGCTCATCGCTGATCACGGCTTTCGTTTGCCGGAAGAGGCGGACCCGGGGAACCACCCTGCAGGTCCGCTACAGAAATATGTCGAGGCCCGGCTTTGGGGCACGAAGGATGCTGCCGCATGGCTGGATGCTCAGAGCATCGCTCCGGGCGCCAAGGCCTGCGAAATGCTGGGGGCTTTGGTCGACGGCGGCCCCAATGCAGCAATTGGCGATTACACGCAGATGGATTGGGCGCGTGTAGGCGATGTCGGTTTCCAGATCTGCAAGAATGGCCCTCGTGCGATCTCTGATGTGCTGGGACAAATTCGCATCGAAGGTGGCCGCCGGAGTGGCAGGACAGGCCCGCAAGCAGCCTATGGCTTTCTGTTCAACTGGCTGAACTACACACGACGCGCTGAAGACTTCGGGCCTTTGCGCGATGTCGTGCGCGACGCCATCGTTGACAACTTTGCCATCGGCCCGGGGGAAGTCATCCTTGGCGAAGAGGTCATACAGCGCCGGGTTCACTCGGTGAACTCGCTGGTGAATGCAACTGGCATCAATCGGTTCAGGCTCTATCGCCTCATGCGCAAGGCAGGGATGATCCCGGAAACGGCAGACAAGGCAGCCTTCAACCAGTGGGTTTTTCCTGCGGCGGAGGGGGAACGGCTCATCGGTCGTATCCAGAATTCGATCCCCTTGAACCGTGTGATGCATGTCCTGGGCTGCAGCAAGACCCACGCCGAGCAACTGGCGCATCAGGGCCTCATCACCTCGGTCGTGCCGATCACGGAAGGCTCCGTTGGTCTGACCATGGGGTATTTCAACCATGACGATCTGGCCGCTTTCATGGAAGAGGTCATGAGCCGCGCCGTGATCTGTGAAGATGAAGAAGAGGGGTATGTCGACCTGACGTCAGCAGCGCGACCGCGGTCGTCGACCGCCGAAATCTTGCGCTGGCATCTCGACGGCAGCCCGCCCAGAACCAGGCGAGTTGGTGGCGACCGCCGCCTCGACGCTCTTCGGTTCCACCTCGCGACCGCGCGTGCCCTTGTCGCCGCTCGCCGTGGCTCGGATCTGCATCGACTGACGTCGGTGGCGCTGATCCTCGGGATCAAGATTGACGCCGTAAAGAAGCTGGTTGGCTCGGAGCACGGGGGCCCCTGGCTCACGCTCGCGCCGCCAGAGAGTTGCCAGGAACTGGACGGAGGCGCCTATGTCGCCATGGCCGAGATCGAGCGGTTCGAGGCGGAATATGCCACCATCGCGATGATCTCTCGTGTCACCGGCATCCATTTTCGTGCTGTGCAACGCATGCTCGAAGAGCGCGGTATTATGCCGGCCGTTGATCCGGACTGGGTCCGGTCGCGGATTTATCACCGGGCCGAGGTGGCAGGGTTCATGGCGGAATTCGCCGACATTAGCCTCTCCGGCAGTTTCCGCGAAAATCGCGCGGATATTGGCCATAAATCGCTGGTTTCCGCCGAAAATGGCAGTTTTGGTGAATCCGATGATGCGGTTTTGTGAATCCGATGCGTTGCTTTTGGGGGAGGTCGGAAGGATGCGCCATATAGATCAATAAGTTACGTTAAAAATTGTGCTTTTTATGGTATATTTTACAGGACTAGCCGCGCCGCCCGACCGCTGCCACCATCTCCTCCTGTCGGCAGGAGATCCAGATGACATCCGATCCGTTCTTCCACCCCGTGTCGGGCATGCAGATGCCACGTTTTGCGGGGATCCCCACCTTCATGCGGCTTCCTCATGTGCCCGAAGGCCACCCTCGCGCCGGAGAGGTGCAGATCGGCCTGATCGGACTGCCCTTCGATGGCGCCACCTCGAACCGCCCCGGCGCACGCCACGGGCCAAGGGCGCTTCGGGATGCCTCCACCATGATCCGCGCCCAGCACCCCGTGACCGGCCTGCGCCCCTTCGAGGCTGCCGCCTGCGCCGATCTGGGTGATATCGGACCGAACCCGGTGGATACGGCGGATACGCTGCTGCGGTTTACGGCAGCCTATACCGCGCTTCAGGCGCACGGTGTGCGGCCGCTGTCAGTGGGCGGGGACCATCTTTGCACCCTGCCGGTGCTGCGCGGGTTGGCGGCGAAAGCACCTTTGGGGTTGGTGCATTTCGACAGCCACACCGACCTTTACCCCGCTTATTTCGGTGGCAAGACCCTGACCCACGGCAACCCCTTCCGCTGCGCGGTGGAAGAGGGGCTTCTGGACCCGAAGCGGATGATCCAGATCGGCATCCGCGGCACGGCCTATGATTCCGTCGACACCGACTTCGCCAGGGCCAACGGCATCCGCATCGTTCCGATCGAGGAGCTTTACGCCCGTGGCATTCCCGACGTGATGGCCGAAGCCCGGGAACTGCTGGGCGACCGTGGCGCCTATCTGTCCTACGACATCGACTTTGTCGATCCTTCGGTGGCGCCGGGAACCGGGACGCCGGAATGGGGCGGGCCGAATGCCTTTCAGGCGATGCAGGTGGTGCGGGAATGCGCGGGGATGAACATCGTCGGCGCCGACCTTGTCGAAGTCTCTCCGCCCTTCGACGTCAACAACCAGACGGCGTGGCTCGGGGCAAGCCTGATGTTCGAAATCCTCTGCGTCATGGTTGAAGCATTGGACGAACGCTTCCTGAGAAGCATCTGACACTGAATTAAAAATGGCCGAAGGACGCCTTCGGCCATTGTTCGATTTGTATAATCAGACTGCCGCGGTCACGATGATCTCGACCAGATAGTCCGGTGTCGCAAGCTTGGCCTCGCCGGTGGCGCGGGCCGGGGTGTGGCCGGCGGGCACCCATTCGTCCCAGACGGCGTTCATCTCGGCAAAGGTCGAAATATCGGCCAGCCAGATCTGCGCCTTCAGGATGCGGGTCTTGTCGGTGCCAGCCAGGGCCAGCAGGCGGTCAACCTCGGCCAGGCAGGCGCGGGTCTGATCGGCCACGGTGGTGCCGGTCTCGCCGACCTGGCCCGCCAGATAGACGACGCCGTTGTGGACGACGGCATTGCTCATGCGCTTGCCGGGCTCGATGCGGGTGATGTCGGACATGGGGTCTCCGGGGTTCGGGTTGCCGTTTCCGCCTAGCGTGGGGAGGCACCCCTTGCAAGCGCGGGACCGTCGGCCCAATGTCGGGTTTCGCATCCCACCCCGTGAAGGAGACCGCCATGCTGCAACCCAGCCTGACCCTGAACAACGGTCATCGGATGCCGCAGGTCGGCTTCGGTCTGTGGCAGGTGCCGCAGGAGGAAACCCCCCGCGTGGTGGCCGAGGCGCTGCAACTGGGCTACCGCCTTGTGGATGGCGCCGCGATCTACGGAAACGAACGGGGCCTGGGCGAGGGGCTGCGCCGGTCGGGCTTGCCGCGTGACCAGCTTTTCGTGACGACCAAGGTTTGGAACGACCGCCAGGGCTACGACACGACCCTGACGGCGGTTGAAAACAGCCTTGGCCGCCTTGGGCTCGATTGGCTGGACCTGTGCCTGATCCACTGGCCGGTGCCCTCGCGGAACCTGTTCGTCGACACCTGGCGCGCGCTCATTCGCCTGCGGGACGAAGGCCGGGTCCGGTCAATCGGCGTCTCGAACTTCCGCGCCGAGGATCTGGACCGCCTGGTATCCGAAACCGGGGTCATTCCGGCCCTGAACCAGGTCGAGCTTCACCCGCGCCTGCAACAGGCCCATCTGCGCGAAAAGCACGAAGACCTGGGCATTGTCACGCAAAGCTGGACGCCGCTGGGCCGGGGGCGATCCTTCGATGATCCCTGCATCGCCTCGATCGCCAGACGCCTTGGACAAAGCCCGGCGCAGGTGATCCTGCGCTGGCACCTGCAACTGGGCTGTTCGGTGATCCCGCGATCCATCCACAAGGAACGTCTGGCCGAGAACCTCGATCTTTTCGATTTTGCGCTCACCGCCGAGGATATGGCCGACATCGCCCGTCTCGACACCGGCGAACGTACCGGCCCGGACCCTGCGACATTTGAATAGGGGGTGGAGCGGGTGCGGTGTTTGA
Organism: Rhodobacteraceae bacterium UBA6236; assembly: GCA_002440945.1. Next base: position 5,006 of record DJWG01000038.1, read on the forward strand.
CAGGGTATCACATACGGTCAAACATGCCTGTATCGGATATGAGAACGGAGGCAGACGCGTGTTCTTTACAAAAGCAGGTTTGGTGATCGCGTGGATATTGTTCATCATAGGAGCAATGAACTTCGCAATAGTCCAGTTCGCGCTCTGGACCGATAACTACGAATATTTCGCCGAAACATTTGGAAGAAATTTCCTGAGGTCTAGCGGCACTTTCGTACAGATGATCGCTCTTGGCATCGCATTTGGCATCGCTGCCGAGGTCAGCAGAACGCTTCATGTTCGTGACGCCGCTGATGACCGTCTGGACGAGACGACCAACTGAATTCGCCGGCAGTAATCTGCGACATCCGGTCCATGCTTTAGGTCCGGCGTCGTGGCCACCTTATGCAGCACGAGACGAGCGGGTTATGTGCTGTCGATGTGCAGCCAAAAAAGGACATGGTTTCAGTTGCGCGGGAACTGCTTGGAGCGGGTGAAGGGAATCGAACCCTCGTATTCAGCTTGGGAAGCTGCTGCTCTACCATTGAGCTACACCCGCGACGGCGACCAGAGGTACGCGAGGCCGCATCCAAGGTCAAGCGCCAGAGATGCGGGCGGATGGGGCTCATGACGGGTTTGCCGCGCCTGATCGGTGCGTCGCACTCCGGTCGGCGCAGGCCCGCTCATTTCGCATATGTGACAGGAATATCAAGCCTCAAGCCCACCGCATCGTGACGGCTTCCCGTCGCAGGCGGCTGGTGGCGGGCTGAAAGCAATGCTAGACTGCGCGCGAAACCGGGAGTAGAGACGCGTCTTGTTAGCGCTAACGACGAAGGGCCGAAACATGGTGTCGCGCGTCATTCCCGTCGAACCTTTCGACCTTATCATCTTTGGTGCCACCGGCGATCTGGCGCGGCGCAAGATCCTGCCAGGGCTTTATCGGCGCTTTGCTGCGGGGCAGATCCCGCCGGATGCCCGCATCATCGGGTCTGCGCGCGGCGAAATGGACGATGCGGCTTTTCGCAAGTTGGTGTCGGACGCCATCACCGAATTCCTCGATGCCTCGAAGCGCGATCCCGACGAGGTGGAGCGTTTTCTTGAACGGCTTTTCTATGTCGCCATCGACGCGTTGGGCGAAACCGGTTGGACCACGCTGGCCCGGATGATGCGCCCGGGCGTCGTGCAGGCGTTCTATTTCTCGGTCGCGCCGACGCTGTTTGGCGCGATCGCCGAACGGCTGCACACCTACGGCATCGCGACGCCCGAAAGCCGGATCGTCGTGGAAAAGCCTTTCGGACGCGATCTGGCCACGGCGCGGGAGTTGAACGACACGCTGGCATCGCATTTCACCGAAAGCCAGATCTACCGGATCGACCATTATCTGGGCAAGGAAACGGTCCAGAACCTGATGGCGGTCCGCTTCGCCAATATCCTGTTCGAGCCTCTGTGGAACACCCAATACGTTGACCACGTCCAGATCACCGTGGCCGAAACCGTGGGGGTGGGCGGCCGCGCCGCCTATTACGACCGCGCGGGCGCGACGCGGGACATGGTGCAGAACCACATGATGCAGCTTCTGTGCCTGATCGCGATGGAGCCGCCCTACAGCTTCAACCCCGATGCGGTGCGCGACGAAAAACTGAAGGTCATCCGCGCGCTGGAACCCGTTTCGCCCGACGATATCGTGCGCGGCCAGTATCGTAGCCGCCCCGCGCGCGGCGGACTGCCGGCCGAGCCTTCCTATACCGAAGACGCGGGCGATCCCTTGTCGCGGACCGAAAGCTATATCGCGCTGAAGGTGATGATCGCCAACTGGCGCTGGAAGGGCACGCCCTTCTACCTGCGGACCGGCAAGAAACTGCGGGCGCGGGCGTCGGAAATCGCCATCGTCTTCAAGGAGCCGCCGCATTCGATTTTCGGCGAAGGCGAGGGCTGGCGCGAAAACGTGCTGGCGATCCGGCTGCAACCGAACGAGGGCATGAACCTTTCCGTGATGATCAAGGAACCGGGACCGGGCGGCATGCGTCTGACGGAGGTGCCTTTGGACATGTCCTTTGCCGAGGCGCTGGGCGAAGAGGGCACCGATATTCCCGATGCCTACGAACGGCTGATCATGGACGTCATCCGCGGCAACCAGACGCTGTTCATGCGCGGCGACGAGGTCGAGGCCGCCTGGGCCTGGACCGATCCGATCATCGCCGAATGGGAAGCGCGCAGCGAAAAGCCGAAAGGCTACGATCCGGGATCTTCCGGCCCCGAAGATGCGTTGATGCTTCTGCACCGTGATGGTCGCCGCTGGCGGGAGATCCGCGAATGAGCCTTGTCGAATATTCCGATCGGGAAATGATGATGATCGCGGTGGCCAATGCCATCGCGGGCGATCTGGGCCAGGCGCTGCGCCAGAACCCCGAGGCCAGCCTTTGCGTGCCCGGTGGCACGACGCCGGGGCCGATCTACGACACGTTGTCCGGCGTGGCGCTGGATTGGGACCGGGTGACGGTATTCCTGAACGATGAACGCTGGGTCGATGAAGCCAGTGACCGGTCGAACGCCCGCCTGATCCGGGCGCGGCTTTTGCGCGATCAGGCCGCGACGGCGCGCTTCATCCCCCTCTGGCGCGACGTGGCAGAGCCCGAGGCAGCGCTTGACCAGATCGCCGCCGACCTGGGTCCGCATCTTCCGATCTCGGTCCTGCTTCTGGGGATGGGCGCCGACATGCATACCGCAAGTCTTTTCCCCGGCGCCGACAGGCTGGCCGAGGCGCTGGCCGCCGATGCGCCCATTGTCATGGCGCTGCGGGCCGATGGCGCGGGCGAGCCGCGCATCACGTTGACCGCGCATGTGCTGAACGGCGCGATGGCCAAGCACCTGGTCATCACCGGCGAGGAAAAGCGCGCCGCCTACGAACGCGCCCTGGCGCTGACGCCCGAAGAGGCTCCGGTTCAGGCGGTCCTGCGCAATACCACCATCCATTGGGCTGCCTGAGGAGATTTGCCGATGTCCGCATGGGAAGTGCTGGCGCGCCGGGAACAGGCGACGTCCGGTCGCAGCCTCCTCGATCTGTTCAAGGGCGGCGACCGTCTGGCGCGGTTCCGGGCGGCCCTTGGCCCGATGGTCTTCGATTTCTCGAAGACGAACATCGACGGGGAAACGCTGGATGCGCTGATCGCCCTCGCGGAGGAGGCCGATGTGGCGGCAAAGCGCGAGGCGATGTTTTCGGGCGCGAAGATCAACGAAACCGAAGGCCGCGCCGTTCTTCATACCGCGCTTCGCAACCCTGCGGCCCGGGTCGAGGTCGATGGCCGGGATGTGATGCCCGAGGTGCGCGCCATCCACGCCCGGGCGTCGCAATTCGCCCGCGACGTCCGCACGGACGCCTTCACGGGGCAGGGCGGGCGGATCACCGATGTGGTCAACATCGGTATCGGCGGGTCGGATCTTGGCCCGGCGATGGGCTATCTGGCCCTGCAACCCTATGCCGATGGCCCGCGCTGCCATTTCGTCTCGAACGTCGACGGCGCGCATATCCACGACACGCTTCGTGGCCTGAACCCTGAAACCACGCTGGTCGTCGTGGCCTCGAAGACCTTCTCCACCATCGAGACGATGACCAACTCCGATACCGCCAAGGCGTGGATGGCGGAAAAAGTCGCCAACCCCGCCGCGCAATTCGCCGCCGTCTCGACTGCCGAGGATCGCACCTCGGCTTATGGGATCGACCCTTCCCGCGTCTTCGGGTTCGAAGATTGGGTTGGCGGGCGCTATTCGATGTGGGGGCCGATCGGTCTGTCGCTGATGATCGCCATCGGCCCGGAGCGTTTCGACGACTTCCTCGCCGGTGGCGCCGCGATGGACGCGCATTTCCGCGAAGCACCCTTCGCGCAGAACCTTCCCGTGCTGCTGGGGCTGGTTGGCATCTGGCACAACCAGATCTGCGGCTACGCCACACGCGCCGTCCTGCCCTATGACCAGCGCCTGTCGCGCCTTCCGGCCTACCTTCAGCAGCTTGAGATGGAAAGCAACGGCAAGCGGGTGGCAATGGACGGCAGCGACCTGACCCGCAATTCGGGCCCCGTTGTCTGGGGCGAGCCGGGGACGAACGGCCAGCATGCCTTCTACCAGTTGATCCATCAGGGCACTCGCATCGTGCCCTGCGAATTCCTGGTGGCCGCCAAGGGCCATGAACCGGCCCTTGCCCATCAGCACCTGCTTCTGGTCGCCAATTGTCTGGCCCAGTCCGAGGCCCTTATGCGGGGCCGGAGCCTCGATGAAGCCCGCGCGATGATGAAGAAGAAGGGCCTGACCGGCAAGGAACTGGACCGTCAGGCCCGCCACCGGGTTTTCCCCGGCAACCGGCCCTCGACCACGCTGATCTACCCGCAGCTCACGCCCTTCGTGCTCGGCCAGATCATCGCCCTTTACGAACACCGGGTCTTTGTCGAAGGTGTGATCCTGGGGCTGAACAGCTTCGACCAATGGGGGGTCGAACTGGGCAAGGAACTGGCGCTCGCGCTTTCGCCCGTTCTGGAAGGCGCAGAGGACGGCAGCGCGAAGGACCCGTCCACGCGGGCCCTGGCGGCGTATTTCCGCGATCACGCCTGACATTGGCACGGCCCTTGCGCACACGCTTTTCTGCCGCGCAGGGAAAATGCTGCAACTGCACTACTTGAGTAATTTTCTTTCGCAGTGTTATGTGGTCGCGGATTGTAGCTTACGATCTGGCAGAGGTGACTGAAGGGGGAGAATCCGCGTGAAAATTGGCGCGTTGAGGGAAGTGATAGCAGGCGAATCGCGGGTAGCGATGACACCTGACTCGGCTTTGCAACTGCAGAAGTTGGGGCATTCTTGCGTGATCGAGGCCGGTGCGGGCCAGGCTGCGGGGTTTTCCGACGACAGCTACCGCAAGGCTGGGGTCGAGGTTCTGGCCGATGCGAAGGCGGTGGTTGCCGCCGCGGATGTGCTGGTCAAGGTCCGCCCGCCGCTGCCCGATGAGGTCGCAGGCCTGCGACAGGGTCAGACGCTGATTTCCTTCTTCTACCCCGCGCAGAACAAGGATCTGCTGGAAGCCGCCAAGGACAAGGGCGCGACCGTCATCGCCATGGACATGGTGCCGCGGATTTCCCGTGCGCAGAAGATGGACGCGCTGTCGTCGATGGCCAATATCGCGGGCTACCGCGCGGTGATCGAGGCAGGCGCGAACTTCGGCCGCTTCTTCACCGGTCAGGTCACGGCGGCGGGCAAGGTTCCGCCCGCGAAGGTGCTGGTCATCGGCGCCGGCGTTGCCGGTCTGGCGGCGATCGGCACCGCGACGAGCCTTGGCGCGATCACCTATGCCTTCGACGTGCGCCCCGAAGTGGCCGAGCAGATCGAATCGATGGGGGCGGAGTTCGTCTACCTCGACTTCGCCGAAAACCAGACCGATGGCGCGGCCACCGGCGGCTATGCGGCGCCCTCGTCGCCTGAATTCCGCGAAGCGCAGCTGAAGAAGTTCCGCGAGATGGCGCCCGACATGGACATCGTCATCACCACGGCGCTGATCCCCGGCCGCGATGCGCCGAAGCTGTGGCTGGAAGACATGGTTGCCATGATGAAGCCCGGCTCGGTCGTCGTCGACCTTGCGGCGGAACGCGGCGGCAACTGCGACCTGACGGTCCCCGACCAGAAGGTCCTGAGCCCGAACGGCGTGACCATCGTCGGCTACACCGATTTCCCCAGCCGGATGGCGGCGCAGTCCTCGACGCTGTATTCCACCAACATCCGCCACATGCTGACGGACCTGACGCCGAAGAAGGACGGGGTCATCTTCCACAACATGGAAGACGACGTGATCCGCGGCGCCACCGTGACGCGCGAAGGCGCCATCACCTTCCCGCCGCCGCCGCCGAAGGTTGCAGCAATCGCCGCGCAGAAGCCGAAGGAAAAGCCCAAAGAGCTGACGCCCGAGGAACGCCGCGCGCAGGAAGCTGCGGCCTTCAAGGCGCAGACCAAAAGCCAGTTCACGATGCTTGCCATCGGCGGCGCGCTGATCCTTCTGGCGGGGCTTTACGCGCCCGCAAGCTTCATGTCGCACTTCATCGTCTTCGTGCTGTCGTGCTTCGTCGGCTTCCAGGTCATCTGGAACGTTTCGCATTCGCTGCACACGCCGCTGATGGCGGTCACGAACGCGATCTCTTCGATCATCATCCTGGGCGCGCTGATGCAGATCGGCTCGACCAGCAACCTGGTGATCATCCTTGCGGCGCTGTCGGTCTTCATGGCGGGGATCAACATCTTCGGTGGCTTCATGGTCACCCGGCGCATGCTTGCCATGTTCCAGAAGTCGTAAGGAGGCCGAAATGGAATACGGATTTACCACGGCGGCCTATGTCGTTGCAGCGGTCCTGTTCATCCTGTCCCTGGGCGGGCTGTCAGGTCAGGAAAGCGCCAAGCGCGCGGTCTGGTATGGCATCGTCGGCATGGCGCTGGCGGTTCTGGCCACGCTTTACGGCCCCGGCGCGGGCAACTGGATGATCTCGGTCGCGATGATCGCGGTCGGTGGCGTCATCGGCTGGATCGTCGCGCAGCGCGTCCAGATGACGGAAATGCCGCAGCTGGTCGCGGCGATGCACAGCCTTGTCGGTCTGGCGGCGGTGTTCATCGGCTACAACACCCAGTTCGAGATGGCGGGGATTGCCGCGCTTCAGGCGGCGGGCGATGGCGATGCGCTGAACGCGCTGACCGGCTTTGCCCAGAAGATCGCCGAGAAATCCGCCTCGGAAATCGCCATCCTGCGGGTGGAAACCTTCCTTGGCGTCTTCATCGGTGCCGTGACCTTCACCGGTTCGGTCATCGCCTATGGCAAGCTGGCGGGCAAGGTCGACGGCAAGGCGAAGAAACTGCCGGGCGGCCATGTTCTGAACGCGGCGGCTGCGCTTCTGTCGCTTGTGCTGCTGGTCATGTATTTCAACGGCGCGGGCACCTGGGCCCTGGCCGTGATGACGCTGGCGGCGTTCTTCATCGGCTATCACCTG
>DJWG01000082.1:0-123 GCA_002440945.1 Rhodobacteraceae bacterium UBA6236
GCGCGATGGAGAACAAGGGGCTGAATATCTTCAACTCCAAGCTGGTGCTGGCCAGCCCGGAAACCGCGACCGACGGCGATTTCGAACGGATCGAGGCGGTGATCGCGCACGAATATTTCCACA
>DJWG01000082.1:216-3164 GCA_002440945.1 Rhodobacteraceae bacterium UBA6236
CGCGAAGATCAGGGGCCGCTGGCGCATCCGGTGCGGCCGGAAAGCTATGTGGAAATCAACAACTTCTACACCGCGACGGTCTACGAAAAGGGCGCCGAGGTGATCGGGATGCTGAAGACGCTGGTGGGGGATGACGGCTACCGGCGGGCGCTGGATCTGTATTTCGACCGCCATGATGGCGACGCCGCCACCATCGAGGATTGGCTCAAGGTCTTCGAAGACGCGACCGGCCGCGATCTNNTCAAGCGCTGGTATACCGATGCGGGAACCCCGCGCCTTCATGTGTCCGAAGCCTGGACCCCTTCCGCCACCGGCGCGGGTGGCACCTATACGTTGACCTTCATCCAGAAAACCCCGCCCACCCCCGGCCAGCCGGTGAAGGCGCCGCGGGTGATCCCGATTGCGGTCGGGCTTCTGAACCCCAACGGCGACGAGGTGGTGCCAACGCAGGTGCTGGAAATGACCGGCGCCACACAAAGCTTCCGTTTCGAGGGTCTGGCGGCGCGTCCTGTCCCGTCGATCCTGCGCGGGTTTTCGGCGCCGGTTGAGCTGGACCGCCAGACTTCGGTCGAGGAACGCACCTTTCTTCTGGCCCATGACACCGATCCCTTCAACCGCTGGGACGCGGGGCGGTCGCTCGCCAAGGATGTGATGGTTCGGATGACGGCGGGCGAAGCGCCGGGATCAGGCTATCTGGACGCCATTGGCCGGGTGCTGGCGGATGAAAGCCTTGATCCGGCTTTCCGGGCGCTGTGCCTGCGCCTGCCATCCGAAGACGACATCGCGCAGACGATCCACGATCTGGGCCGGGTGCCGGACCCGCAGGCGATCTGGCAGGCGCGGCGCGATCTGAAGGACGCCTTTGCCAAGCGGCTGGCCGGGCCGCTGGACCGCGTTTACCGCGCCATGAAGGTCGATGGCCCCTTCACGCCGGACACCGCCGACGCGGGCCGCCGGGCGCTGCGCATCGCCTGCCTGTCGCTTCTGGCGGCCGAAGACGGCGGCGCGCGGGCGGCCGGGTTGTTCGCCACCACCGACAACATGACCGAAAGCATCGCGGCGCTGGCCACGCTTCTGGACTGCGGGAAGGGTGAGGCAGAGCTTCGGGCCTTCCACGACCGCTGGCAAGGCAACCGGCTGGTGATCGACAAGTGGTTCGCCGCCCAGACCCACCACGCGATGCCCGACAGGGCGGCAGAGGTGGCGGCAGGGCTGGCGGCGCATCCCGATTTCGACTGGAAGAACCCGAACCGCTTCCGCGCGCTTCTGGGGGGACTTGCCGGCAACCACGCCGGGTTTCACCACGCGTCGGGCGCGGGCTACCGCTTCTACGCAGATTGGCTGATGAAGCTTGATCCGGTGAACCCGCAGACGGCGGCGCGGCTGACGCAGCCCTTCCAGAACTGGCGGCGCTACGATGCCGACCGACAGGCGCTCATGCTGGGTGAATTGAAGCGCATCCTGGCGCTGCCGGGCCTGTCGAAGAACACCGGCGAAATGGCGCGCCGGCTGATTGGCTGAGGCGGATATGAAAAGGGACACCCCTTGAGGCGCCCCTGTCCATGCCGTCGGGGGTGTGTCGACGGCAATGATTAACGGCAATAGGATTGCTGGCGGGTCCAGGACGCCATTTCCGACCGCTTGCGGCTGTCGTGCATCGGACCCCAGTCGGCGGTGATCTGCGCCACCGCGTCGCCCTGATCGGCGCGGCGGGCGGCGATCTTCACCGCGCATTCCAGATTTTCGGCGCCGTCCTTCAGGCTTTTGGCATCGCAACCGGCCGAACGCGCGGTCTGCGGGCTGATCTGCAAAAGGCCAAGGTAGCGCCCACCGGCACCGCTGGCGCGCGGGTTCCAGGTGCTTTCGTATTTCGCGATAGACGAGAAAAGGCCCGCCCAGAAGGCGTTGCGTTCGTGCGGTTCGGCCTTGGCGTATTTCGGGCAGAACCAGGCGACATCCATCGGAACCGTCGAAGCCAGCACCGCGCCTTCGGACTTCAGCGCCTCAAGCGTGGCGGCGGTCCATTCGCGGGCCTCGGGACGATGATCCCAGCGCATTACGGGCATCGCCCCTGTGGTGCTATTGGCCGTATCCATACAGGCCACCGGCATCAACATCAGGCAAAGTGCTGCGGCGCGGGTCACGAAAGAAGTCATCAAACCGTCCTGAACCAACCGGATCTGCCCTCCGGCGCGGCAAGATGTGCGTTTTTTTGGGTTTATGAGGCAACCTTTGATCGGCCGGTCGGGTTTTGGTGGGCGTCATCCCGCCACCCGCACAAAATTCGGTTGGCGAGTTTCTGCCGATGCACAATCCAGATTTGTTGTTTCCAGAATGTTCGAAATGATACCTGGCCACCAGTCAAGATATTAATCCTAATAGATTTTTTCGGACAACCTCTGCCGGTTTTGCAACCGAAACCCCCACCGATACCGCAGATCTGGCATTTGAATTGCAGGCGAACGGGTTTTTCGCGCGTCGCGCCTTCTGGGATGGCAACCACACCGTCCGGTTGCAGAATCGCCGCAGCGCCACGCATCCGGCTTTCAGGGCGGTTTCCCTTGCCCGCCAAGCCCCCCTGCCCTAAAACCGGCAGCGTTCCATCGCTACCCGAAAGGCAGACCCATGCTTGACCTGACGTTCACTCCTCCGGCCCCCAAGGTCATCCAGGGCGCGCGCGAGGATTGGGAACTGGTGATCGGGATGGAAATCCACGCGCAGATTTCGTCGAACGCCAAGCTGTTCTCGGGCGCTTCGACCGCCTTCGGGTCCGAGCCGAACTCCAACGTGTCCTTCGTGGATGCCGCGATGCCGGGGATGTTGCCGGTCATCAACGAATTCTGCATCGAACAGGCGGTGCGGACGGGGCTCGGCCTGAAGGCGCAGATCAACCTGGTGTCGGCCTTCGACCGCAAGAACTATTTCTACCCCGACCTGCCGCAGGGCTA
>DJWG01000083.1:0-1057 GCA_002440945.1 Rhodobacteraceae bacterium UBA6236
CGGGATCAGGCCGATCGGCGCATCCTCGGGGCGGTTCTTGTCGGCCGAGACATAGCCCTTGCCGGTGTTGACCGTCAGTTCCACGAAGAAATCCGCCCCGTCGTCGAGGTGGCAGATGATGTGATCCTTGTTGAGCACCTCGATACCGTTGGATTCCGCGATATCGGCCGCGCGCACGATCCCCGGCCCCTTGGCCGAGATCGACAGCCGCTTCGGCCCCTCGACATCCATCCGGATCGCGACCCCCTTGAGGTTCAGCACGATGTCGGTGACATCCTCGCGCACCCCGGGCACCGACGAGAATTCGTGCAGCACGTTGTCGATCTGGATCGCGGTGATCGCGCCGCCCTGCAGCGACGACATCAGCACCCGGCGCAGCGCGTTGCCCAGGGTCAGCCCGAAACCGCGTTCGAGCGGTTCGGCGATCACGGTGGCGGTGCGGGCCGGATCGGCACCGGGCCGGACGACAAGCTGCGTCGGCTTGATCAGTTCCTGCCAGTTCTTGTGGATCATGTCCTGTGCCTCCATTCCTGCCCCCCGCCCATGTCCGAAAAGCGGGGAACGCCCGAGGTAAAACGACGCGCGCGGGTCACGGGGGGGATACCCCGCAACCCGCGTCCTGCAATCCCCGTCAGACCCGGCGACGCTTGGGCGGCCGGCAGCCGTTGTGCGCAATCGGCGTGACGTCGCGGATCGAGGTGATGGTGAAGCCCACCGCGGCCAGCGCGCGAAGCGCGCTTTCGCGGCCCGAGCCCGGCCCCTGCACCTCGACCTCGATGGTGCGCACGCCGTGCTCCTGCGCCTTGCGGCCGGCGTCCTCGGCGGCAAGCTGGGCGGCGTAGGGCGTCGACTTGCGCGACCCCTTGAAGCCCATGGTGCCGGCCGACGACCACGCGATGGCATTGCCCTGGACGTCCGAGATCAGGATCTTGGTGTTGTTGAAGGAGGAGTTCACATGAGCAACGCCTGCGGCGATGTTCTTGCGTTCCTTTTTCTTCATACGGGTCTTGTCACGTGCCATATCGGAACCCTCCCCTTACTTCTTCTTGCCGGCGAT
>DJWG01000083.1:1077-9658 GCA_002440945.1 Rhodobacteraceae bacterium UBA6236
GGCGCTTGATGTTCATCGAGACTTCACGGCGCAGGTCGCCTTCGACGGTGAAATTCGCGTCGATGTATTCGCGGATCGCCAGAACTTCGGCGTCGCTCAGATCGTTCACGCGGCGGGCGCGGTCGATGCCGACGGCTTCGCAGATCTGTTCCGCGAACATCGGGCCGATGCCGTGGATATACTGAAGCGAAATGGGGACCCGTTTCGCGGTCGGGATGTTGACGCCAGCAATACGTGCCACGTCTTTTCCTTTCGTTGCGGTTCCGTAATGCCGGAACCTTTTTTCACAACAGACCGGCGCAAGGCGCCGATCCAGCGGTCTCCGCGAAGGCAACAGGCAATAACCCGCTGACTGCGGCGATTCTCAGTTGAGACAGTTGCGGATAGGCGCTTCCACCCGCCCCGTCAAGCGCCCTTACCCCTTGTCGAGGAAATTCGCGATCTGCCGGGCGACCGCCTCCGGCTCTGCCATGCCATCGACGCCGCGAAGCGTGCCCTTGGCGTAGTAATAGCCGATCAGCGGCGAGGTCTTCTGGTAGTATTCAAAAAGACGCTTGCGCAGGCTTTCCTCGTTGTCGTCGGGCCGCCGGCGCAGATCGGTCGATCCGCAGACATCGCAGACACCGGGCTTCGACGTGGGCTTCGTGTGGTCGTGGTAGACCTCGCCACACTGACCGCAGGTGAAGCGGCCGGTGATCCGGGCGACCAGCGCATCGGGATCGACGCGCATCTCGATCACGGCGTCCAGCTTGTCACCGCGCTTTTCCAGAAGCGCGCCCAGGGCATCCGCCTGCGGCAGCGTCCGCGGGAAGCCGTCGAAGATGAAGCCCGAACCGCCCTCGGCCAGCTTTTCTTCGATCAGGCCGATCACGATTTCATCGGTGACCAGCTTTCCGGCGGCCATGACAGCCGCGACCTTTTGGCCCATCTCGGTTCCCGAGGACTGCGCCGCACGCAGCATGTCCCCGGTCGAGAGCTGCACCATCCCACGTTTTTCCACCAGGATGCGGGCTTGCGTTCCCTTGCCCGCGCCCGGCGGTCCAAGCAGAATGATGTTCGTCATCGTCATTATCTCCGTGCGGGGGCTTTCTTGGTGGTCGCGCCGCGCTTCTTGCCGCGCAGCTGCGACTTCTCGATCAGGCCCTCATACTGATGGGCCAAGAGGTGCGACTGGATCTGGTTGATCGTGTCCATCGTGACGCTGACCACGATCAGGACCGAGGTGCCGCCAAAGTAGAAAGGGATCGCCAGTTCGCGCTGAAGGATTTCGGGCAGCAGGCAGACGATCGCCAGATAGCCCGAGCCGACAACCAAAACGCGGGCGACGACGTAATCAAGGTAATCCTCGGTCTTCTTGCCCGGCCGGATGCCCGGGATGAAACCGCCCTGGTTCTTCAGGTTATCGGCCACCTCATCGGATTTGAAGGCGACGTTGGCCGTGTAGAAATAGGTGAAGAACACGATCATGATCGTGAAGAACGCCAGATACAGCGGCTGGCCCGGCCCGAACAGCGCCAGGACATAGGACATGATCGGCCCGGTCTGGTTGCCCGAGAAGGTGGCAACCGTCGTCGGCAGCATCAACAGCGACGACGCGAAGATCGCCGGGATCACGCCCGCCGGGTTGACCTTGATCGGCAGGTGGCTCGACGATCCGTCATAGATCTTCATGCCCACCTGACGGCGCGGATACTGGATGTGGATCTTGCGCAGCGCCCGTTCCATGAAGACGACGAAGGCGATCACAACCACGACCATCAGCATGACGCCGACGACGACGGCAGGCGACAGGCTGCCGCTGCGGCCTTGGGCAAAGAAGGCCGCCAGTGCATGAGGAATGTTTGCGATGATGCCGACGAAGATGATCAGCGAAGTGCCGTTGCCGATCCCGCGCGAGGTGATCTGTTCGCCAACCCACATCAGGAACATTGTGCCGCCGACCAGGGTGATGACACAGGCCAGACGGAAGAACATGCCCGGATCCTGGGCCAGCCCGCCAGCTTCAAGGCTGACCGCCAGACCCCAGGCCTGCACGGTGGCCAGCGCGACCGTCCCGTAGCGGGTGTACTGGTTGATCTTCTTGCGGCCCTGCTCGCCTTCCTTTTTCAGCTGCTCAAGCGTCGGGATCAGCGCCGTCAGCAGCTGCACGATGATCGAGGCCGAGATATAGGGCATGATGCCAAGGGCGAAGATCCCCATCCGCCCCAGCGCGCCGCCGGTGAACATCTGCAACATGCCGCCAATGCCGCGGCTGGCCTGTTCCATGAACTTGCGGAGTTCGTCGGCATCAATACCCGGAACCGGAATATAGGTGCCCAGGCGATAGACGATCAGCAGACCGACGGTGAAGAAGATGCGTTGGCGAAGGTCTGAGGCCTTGCCGAAGGCGCCCCAACTCAGGTTCGCCGCCATTTGCTCTGCAGCAGATGCCATTCCTGTCTCTTTCATGAGAAGCGCCGCCCTACCGTTTTCCGGTCGGCGGCGCTGGGAAAACTTGGCTGTCTATGTAAGCGGCACGAAGGCCGCCCACAAGCTTATTCGGCTGCGGCCTCGGCAGCCTTCACCGCCAGCGACCCGCCCGCCTTTTCGACGATCTCGATCGCGGACTTCGACGCGCCGGTGACGGAGAGTTTCACCGCGCCCTTCAGCTCGCCCTTGGCCAGAACGCGCACGCCGTCCAGCTTGCGGCGGATGACGCCCGCGGCCAGCAGCGCGTCTTCGGTGATCTCGGACTTGGCATCCAGCTTGCCCGCGTCGATGAAGGCCTGGATGATGCCCAGGTTCACGACCGCGAAGGACAGGCGGTTCGGCTTGCTGAAGCCGCGCTTCGGCAGACGGCGATACAGCGGCATCTGGCCGCCTTCGTAACCACCGATGGCCACACCGGAACGCGATTTCTGGCCCTTGATACCACGGCCAGCGGTCTTGCCCTTGCCCGAGCCCGGACCACGCGCAACGCGTTTCTTCTTGCGGGCAGCGCCTTCGTTGTCACGAAGTTCATTGAGTTTCATGTCGCTTCTCCTTTGCCGGAAATGGCCCCCAGCGACGGGAGCGGCCAGACACGGCTTTTCTTGCTTGTGACTCGTGGCGTTGATCGCCACCGGGGGCGTATAGCCGGAGCGGACGCCCCGATCAAGGGCGTTGTCGGGGCGTCCCGATCCGAGTCAGGAGCCCTTCGGCCAGACGAAATCCGGACGCAGGCCTTCATAGACCGGGCGGCCGTCGCTGGGCTTGGCATAGCCTTTCGTCTCGTCCCAGAAGGCATGATAGGTCGCCTTGGGGAAATTCGCGTCGTCATAGCCCATGACATTCGGGACAGCGACGCGGATGCGGTGCTGCTTGTCGTCCAGCATGATCGGCGCCCCGCAGTCCTTGCAGGTGCAAAGCTCAAGCGGACCGTTCGGATTATCCTTGTTGAACGGCTGGCGGTTCATGTTTTCGGGGTGATCGACCTGAAGATCCCCGTGATTGAAGAAGGCCACATGAGTGCTTTGCTGGCCCGTGACGGCCTTGCAGACATTGCAGTGGCAGATGTGGTTGTCGATCGGGCCATGAAGCGCCCGAGTATGGACGTGCGCGCACCCGCCGGTCAGTTCACCAGACATTTGAATTCCCTCCGCTCTCGGCCGCACCCTCCCCGGTGCGGCAATGGGCCGAGCCTAGCACGACCCCGGAGAATCACAAAAGCCGATGAGGGCGCAGGGCCCTTTTCCGGGGGTGACGCGCAGCCCATCCGAGCCTTTCGCAGTACCTATTTTACGGTGATCGAGATGGGATCTCCGAATAGCTCGATCTTTTCCTTTCCCGGGCGCTCGGCGACGAAGATGGCTTCAAAAACCGGCGTGTAGCCCCCGCATGACTTGCTTTTGCGGACGCCCTGCTTGCCATATTGAACCTTGCCGGTCTTGAACTGGATCGGTTTCAACTCTGACTTTGACGGCAGCTTGCCGCAATCTCCGCGCTTGCCGTGCACGACCATTGCCTGACCGGCCTTCAACTCCACCCTTTCGCGGTAGGGAACCACATTTTCGGCCAGAACCGGAACCGCAGACAGCGCAAAAATCCCCGCCACCAAGGCGATCGATGTGATCTTGAACATTGATGTATCCTTAAGAAAAACGAGATATTTCAATAAAGTCAGCCACTTCAGGATGAACACATCCCAGGATAAATCAAGGATTCGTGATACAGGTTTGATGATCCCCGACGTCCCTTGTTGCAGCCAATCGCATCACGGCGCAGGAACACCCGCTGGCCCTTGGGTCCGTGGGTTGATCTTATCCTGCCAGGCGGCAATCGCGGGAATGGGGTGTATGAGCTGAAGCGTCGTCAGGACCAGGCTGTCGCGCGCCGCGAGCGCCGATCCGGCCTCCAGCAAGACGATCAGCCCGATGCTGCCAGCGATCGGCAGGCTTGAAGCCAAAAAGAACCCGGCCAGCATGAACAGGTAGTCGCAGACCGCGTTCAGGACCGTGTCGCCGACGTAGCCCTGATACACGGTCGCCGCCCGGAACCGGTCCAGCACCCAATCGGTGTGCTCGACGACCTCCCAGCCCACGCCGATCGCGATGACACTCAGGAACATCACCGAAAACCCGATCCAGCGCCGGAGGGCCAGCCCCAGAACGCCGACCAGCGCCCCCTGAACGGCATGGGATAGGCTGTACCAATCGGCGATCTGCTGGGAATTCTCGCTCGACCAGATCGAGCCGACCCAAAGCTGGATCTCCCCGCTCTTGCTGATCAACGGCTGGCCCCAGGACCAGAGCGTTGCGGCAATGACAAGCGCACCTAGCGCGGAAATGATAAAGACAAGAGTTTTGGACACTTACGGAAACCACGCTGCGGAAAATCGCCATGCCCATACCGGTCGGGCAGGCCCCTGGTCAAAAACGGCAAACGCCCCGGCCTTTCGGACCGGGGCGTTGCCAATCTTGTCAAAGATCGCGGGATCAGCCGCGTTCTTCGATGATCCGCACCAGATGCGGGATCGCATTCACCATGCCGCGAACCGAAGGCGTATCTTCCAGTTCACGGGTGCGGTTGATCTTGTTCAGACCCAGGCCGATCAGCGTGCGGCGCTGCACGTCCGGGCGGCGGGCCGGCGAAGCGATCTGCTTCACCACGATGGTTTTCTTGGCCATGTTTCCCGCTCCTTACGCTTCCGCCACTTCGGCTTCGGGCTTCCGCAGGATATCGGCCACCTTCTTGCCGCGACGCTGCGCGATCTGGCGGGGGCTCGATTCATACTTCAGACCGTCGATCGTGGCGCGGATCATGTTGTAGGGGTTCTGGCTGCCCAGCGATTTCGCCACGACGTCCTGAACACCCAGCATTTCGAACACGGCGCGCATCGGACCGCCGGCGATGATGCCGGTGCCCGGAACCGCCGTCCGCATAACCACCTTGCCGGCGCCATGACGGCCTTCGACGTCGTGGTGCAGGGTGCGGCCATCACGCAGCGGCACGCGGATCAGGCTGCGTTTCGCCTGTTCAGTCGCCTTGCGGATCGCTTCCGGCACTTCCTTGGCCTTGCCCTTGCCGAAGCCGACACGACCGCGCTGGTCACCCACGACCACGAGGGCCGCAAAACCGAAGCGCTTGCCGCCCTTCACGGTTTTCGACACCCGGTTGATCGCCACAAGACGATCGGCGAATTCCGGGGTTTCTTCCCGTTCGCGACGATCTTCGCGACGGCCTTCCCGGCGGTTATCACGTTCTGCCATTCGGCATTCCTTGCATGGTGGCGCGGGCTGCGCGCCGTTACGGCCAATCCTGGTTGGACGGGCCCTGCCCGTCCACCGGATCATCGGGGCGGCGCGTACGCCGCCCTCAGGTCATCAGAACTTCAGGCCACCTTCACGGGCAGCATCGGCCAAGGCCTTGATCTTGCCGTGGAAGAGGAAGCCGCCGCGATCGAAGTAGCATTCTTCGACCCCGGCCTTCTTCGCGCGTTCGGCGATGGCCTGACCGACCTTCGCCGCTGCTTCGACGTTGTTCTTGCCGACCACGCCCAAATCCTTCTCGAGCGAGGAGGCTGCGGCGAGGGTCACGCCCTTCACATCGTCGATCAGCTGCACGCTGATGTTCTTGCTGGAACGGTGCACCGACAGGCGCAGGCGCCCGGCGGACATTTTCCGCAGTTTGTTCCGAACGCGCAGGCGGCGTTTCAGAAACAGGTCTCGTTTGCTGTTTGCCATTTCCCGGGTCCTTACTTCTTCTTGCCTTCCTTGCGGAAGATGAACTCGTCCTTGTATTTGATCCCTTTGCCCTTGTAGGGCTCGGGACCGCGCCATTCGCGGATGTTGGCCGCGACCTGACCGACGAGTTGGGCGTCAATGCCTTCGACGATGATTTCGGTCTGCTTCGGGGTCGTGACGGTCACGCCCTTCGGCACTTCGAAGTTCACTTCGTGGCTGTAGCCAAGCTGAAGCTTCAGGATGTTGCCCTGGATCGCGGCGCGGTAACCCACGCCGTTGATCTCAAGCTCTTTCTTGAAGCCCTTGCTCACACCCGTGACAAGGTTCTCGATCATCGAGCGGGACATGCCCCACTGCTGGCGCGCGCGCTTCGAAAGGCCGCGCGGCTGGACCGAGATCTTGCCCTCGTCCTGGCTGAGGGTCACATCGTCGGTCGCCTTGAAGGACAGGGTGCCTTTCGGACCCTTCACTTCAATGGACTGGCCATTGATGCTGGCGGTGACGCCCGAAGGCACCTCGACCGGTTTCTTGCCAATACGTGACATCGGCCCCTCCTTAGAACACGGTGCAGAGCACTTCGCCGCCAACATTGGCGGTGCGTGCTGCTGCATCCGACATCACGCCTTTCGGCGTGGAGACGATCGACAGGCCCAGGCCGTTGCGGACGCTCGGGATGTCCTGGACGCTCGCGTAGACGCGGCGGCCGGGCTTCGAGACGCGCTTCAGTTCCCGGATGACGGGGGTGCCTTCAAAGTACTTCAGGCTAATTTCCAGTTCCGGCTGGCCGTTGGCCGCCGCAACCTTGTCGTAGCCACGGATGTAGCCTTCGTCTTTCAGCACATCCAGAACCCAGGCGCGAAGCTTCGAGGCCGGCGTGCGGACGGTCGATTTGCCACGCATCTGCGCGTTGCGGATGCGGGTCAGCATATCGCCGAGAGGATCGTTCATCATCACTCGACCTCCTTACCAGCTCGACTTCACCATGCCGGGGATCTGGCCGAACGAGGCCAGGTCACGCAGCATGATCCGCGAGAGTTTCAGCTTACGGTAGTAAGCGTGGGGACGGCCGGTCAGCTGGCACCGGTTGTGCAGGCGGACGGCCGAGGAGTTGCGGGGCAGTTCCGCAAGCTTCAGGGTTGCGTTGAAACGCTCTTCCATCGGCCGGGACTGGTCTTCGATGACCGCCTTCAGTTCGGCGCGCTTGGCAGCATACTGCTTGACCAGACGGGCGCGCTTCACTTCGCGGTTCACCATGGATTTCTTCGCCATTCGTCGTTCCTCCGCGATCAGCTGTTGAAGGGCATGTTGAAATGCTTCAACAGCGCCTTCGCTTCCGCGTCGGTCGGCGCGGTGGTGCAGATGATGATGTCCATGCCCAGAACCTCGTCGACCTTGTCGAACTCGATTTCCGGGAACACGATCTGTTCCTTCAGGCCCATCGCATAGTTGCCACGGCCATCGAACGACGTGCCCTTGACGCCGCGGAAGTCGCGGACGCGGGGCAGCGCGATGGTGATCAGACGATCGAGGAATTCGTACATGCGGTCACCGCGCAGGGTCACTTTGACGCCCAGCGGCATTTCTTCACGGACGCGGAAGCCGGCGATCGACTTCTTGGCCTTGGTGATGACCGCTTTCTGACCGGCGATCAGCGTCAGTTCTTCCTGCGCGCTTTTCACCTTCTTGGTGTCCTTGACGGCTTCGCCGACGCCCATGTTCAGGACGATCTTGTCCAGACGCGGGATCTGCATGTCGTTCTTGTAGCCGAATTCGGCTTTCAGCGCGGCACGGACCTTGTCCTTGTAGATCGTCTTCAGACGCGGGGTGTAGTTGGCTTGGTCGAGCATCAGATCGCCTCCCCGGTGGTCTTGGCGAAGCGCACCTTCTTGTCGCCTTCCATGCGGAAGCCGACGCGGGTGGCCTTGCCGTCCTTGTCCATCAGCGCGAGGTTCGACAGGTCGATCGGCATCGCCTTCGGCTGGCGGCCGCCCTGGTTCGTCTGCGTCTGGCGCTGGTGACGGATCGCGATATTCACGCCATCGACGACGGCCTTGTTGGCCTTCGGATCGACCGAGGTGATCTCGCCCTGCTTGCCCTTGTCCTTGCCAGCAAGGACGACGACCTTGTCGCCTTTACGGAGTTTCGCAGCCATCACAGCACCTCCGGCGCCAGCGAGATGATCTTCATGAAGTTCTTCGCACGCAGCTCGCGAACGACCGGCCCGAAGATACGGGTGCCGACCGGTTCGCCCTGGTTGTTCAGGATGACGGCGGCGTTGCGGTCGAAGCGGATGGACGTGCCATCTTCGCGACGAACTTCCTTGGCGGTGCGCACGACGACGGCCTTGCGGACGTCACCTTTCTTCACGCGGCCGCGCGGGA
>DJWG01000052.1 GCA_002440945.1 Rhodobacteraceae bacterium UBA6236
GACGGAATCACGGAAACTGGGTTCGTTGACGTTCACAAGAATGCTCCTCCAAGGCCGCGCGCCGGTCGCCGGAAGGCCGAAGCCGGACGCGCCGGTCCTACGACTAGCCATCTTTCCTTACAGAATCACAATGCGTCATCGAAGTATTTCGGCCACTCTCTGCGCCTTTCGTGGGCTTCTGGACGGATTCCGCGCGGATGATACAGGGACAGGGTTGTCGCACACTGTTTGAACAATCTGCGGAAAACCGCCCGACTGGTGTGAAATCCCGGCTTTCTTCACCGGTCCTCAGCCAAGTTGCCTCAATTTCGCCGCAAGTTGCCCCGATGAACCACCATCGGTGCAATCCGTGTGCACAAGATCGTGAATGGGTTTGTCTGTTGAATTTGTCTGGGAGTGCCAGTGTCATGGCCGATTCCATGTTTTTTGTTAAATCTGCGGTTTGCCGCGCCAGAAGCCGTATCGACGCCTTCCAGAAGGAGGAGCGCGGTTCGCTGATTATCTTCGGCCTTTTCTGCTTCGTCATGATGCTGTTCCTGGCCGGGGTCGCCATCGACCTCATGCGGTTCGAGGAACGTCGCACCCGGATGATGAACACCGCCGACCGCGCCGTTCTGGCGGCGGCGGAACTGAACCAGAAGCTCGACCCGAAGGAAGTGGTCAAGGATCACTTCGTGAAGGAGGGGCTGCCGGTTCCATCCGACAGCCAGATCACCGTCATCGCCGCCGGCACCGGCGCCTCGCGCATCGTGCGCGTCGATACCAGCGCCAACATGCCGACCTGGTTCATGAACCTCTACGGCATCAAGCAGCTTTCCACCCCGGCCCGCTCCGGCGCGCAGGAGAGCATCGGCAAGGTCGAGATTGCCCTCGTTCTCGACGTTTCGGCCTCGATGTCCCGCTCTGCGAAGCAGGGAACCGCGTCACGCATCGACAACCTGCGTCCGGCAGCGAAGGAATTCATCGACACGATGTTCACCAACGTGCCGAAGGAAAACCTTCTGATCAGCATCATCCCCTATTCGACGCAGGTCGCGATCACGCCAGATCTGGCAAGCTATTTCAACATGACGTCCGAACACTCGGACGCGGACTGCATCGAATTCGATGCCGATGATTTCAAGACCACGTCCATGTCGGTAAAGAACGCGATCGTCATGCCGACGGATCGGGTCTACCAGCGCAACGGCCACTTCGATCCCTTCTATAGCACAACCGCTGCCGCTGTGGGTCCGACCTGGGGAACGACGCAGCTGACCAATTGCCCCGCACGCAACAAGACGGGCTATACCGTTCTTCCCTTCACCAATGACCAGTCGAAGCTGAAAGCGGCGATCGATGCGCTGAAGGTGGATGGCAACACCTCGATCGACGTTGGCGTCAAATGGGGCGCCGCGATGCTTGATCCGTCGCTCAACAAGGTCGCCAAGGGCATGATTGCGGCCGGAAAGCTTGATAACCGCTTTTCCGAAAGCCCCGCGGTTTACACCGACGGCGATACGCTGAAGATCCTGGTCGTGATGTCGGATGGTGAAAACACGACGGAATACCGACTGAAGCCGGGCTTCCGCGAGCCGGTTGCAAGCCGGGTTTTCTATAACGACAGCTACAAGACCCCGTCTGACATCAAGCAATACAGCTACTTTGATCCGAACCGCCAACCGAAACCCTACTATTCCTTCTATAGCTCGAGCTGGCGCAGCCAGCCCTATGGCGATGCCACCGGAGACCCGGGCGCCGCTGTGAACCTGACCTGGCCGGATCTGTGGAAACGCATGTCCATCGGCTTCTACGCAAGCAAGATCATCAAGATCGTGGACTCGACGAAGGAATCGGCAAACTACGCGGCCGGTGGTGCGAACAGCATCGGGATCTACGCTGACAAGGACGCCCGGCTGAACAACATCTGCACGGCGCTGAAAGTTCCCGCTTCGGGCAAGGGTGCAGTCATCTATTCGATCGGCTTCGATGCGCCCGAAGTGGGCAAAAACGCGCTGCGCAAATGCGCCAGTGCACCGGCGAATTTCTACGCGGTGACGGATATCGAAATCAAAACCGCCTTCGCCTCGATCGCGAATTCGATCAACAAGCTGAGGCTGACGCAATGAGCCAGCCATTTATGGCGCGTCTGCGCAGCTTCCTGCGCCGCAAGGCGCGGGAGGAGGAGGGAACGGCGACCATTCCCTTTGTCATCCTGTTCCCGGCCTTCATGGTGATCGTGCTCTCTTCGATCGAGATGGGCATTCTCACGGTCCGGCAGGTGATGCTGGAACGCGGCCTGGATCTGACGGTGCGGGAACTGCGGCTGGGCATCCGGGCGAACCCGTCCCAAAGACAGATCAAGGCAAGCATCTGCAACGGCGCCGGCCTGATCCCGGATTGCATGAACAGCCTGCTGGTCGAATTGCAACCGGTGAACAAGACCACCTGGTCGCCGCTCAATCCGAACGCGACCTGCGTGGACAAGTCGCTTCCCGTGCAGCCGGTCACCACCTTCAACCCCGGCGGCAGCGACGAAATGATGCTGATCCGCGCCTGCGTGAAGGTCAGGCCGATGGCGCCGCTGACCGGGCTTGGGATGCAGCTTCACAAGGATGCGGCGGGCGAATATGCCCTCGTGTCCTCTTCGGCCTTCGTGAACGAGCCGCGGTGACAGGGAGAGACATGGCAATGCTCAAATATCTCCGCCTCCGCGCCCGCCGCTTTGCCGATGACAGCCGGGGCGCCATGCCGGTCGAGGGCCTGATGGCCTTCACCCTGCTGGCCTGGTGGTACATGGCGTCGTTCCAGTTCTTCGACGCCTTGCGTCAGAAGAACATCAACCTGAAGGCGGCCTATACGGTGGCCGACCTCATGTCGCGCGAAACCGGTCCCGATCCGAAGAACCCCACCAAGGTCAAGATCGACGATGAATACATCAAGGGCCTGAACCGGGTCTTCGATTATCTGACCTATTCGCCGCGTCCGACCTGGATCCGGGTGTCCTCGATCTTCTGGGATGAAACGGCGAAGGAATACCGGGTGGAATGGTCCTATGCGACCAGCGGCCATCCCGCGATGACCAAGGACGCCCTGTACGCAAAGAAGAACCAGATCCCGAAGATGTCGTCGGGCGATTCCGCAATCGTCATGGAAACCCACATGGCCTATGTCCCGATCTTCGATGTGGGACTGGCCGCGCGCTGGTACGATACTTTCACGGTGACCCGGCCTCGTTTCGCGGGCTGCATTCCCTGGGATACCTACGGCTGCGGATCGAACGCTGGCGGACCGCCGAACCCGGATGTGATCCAGCTGGACCCGGTTTACGCAAACTGATCCCTCCGACGGCGGCCCAAGGGCCGCCGTCTTCCGTTTCCGGGGCTGCGCAAGAGCTACCGAATCCGCCGCGCACGCCGTCGTTCGCCCGAAGGCACCCGCTTGCCCGCGCGGTTCCGCAGGGTTAGGGTCCGGCCATGTTCATTCCCCCGCCCCTTCACCGCGCTGTCCTGCCGATCGCCCTGATCCTTGCGGTTGCGGCCTGCGCGCGAGAACTGCCGCTTCCTGCGGAATCCCCGGCGACCGCCAAGGCGCCTTACCCGCGGCTTGTGCCACTGGAAAGCATCGCCGCCTTGCCCGCGCCCGAAGATCCGGCGGCCGAATTGCAGGCCCGCGCCGACGCCCTGAAGGCGCGCGCCAGCGCCATGCAGACCGCCGAATAGGCCCCAGCCTGGGGCAAAAATGCCCCGGGCCGGCACAGCAGGGGCGGCCTTGCGTTGCGTGGCGGCGCCGAACCGGCTAACACCCCCACGACATTACAGATCCGGGAGGTTTCACCATGTCCGACAGCTTGCGCCTTGGCATTGCCGGTCTGGGAACCGTCGGCATCGGCGTGGTGCGGATCGTCCAGCAGCATGCCGAACTGATCGCCCTGCGGGCCGGCAGGCGGATCGAGATCACCGCCGTTTCGGCCCGCGACCGGACCCGCAACCGCGATGCGGACCTGTCGGGCTATGCCTGGGAAACCGATCCGGTGGCGCTGGCCCGGCGCGAGGACGTCGATCTGGTGATCGAGGTCATGGGCGGGTCGAACGGCGCCGCGAAAGACACGACCGAAGCGGCGCTGGCTGCCGGCAAGGACGTGGTTTCGGCCAACAAGGCCCTTTTGGCGCTGCACGGCCAGACCCTGGCCGAGGCCGCCGAAGCCAATGGCCGCGTGATCCGCTTTGAGGCTGCGGTGGCCGGGGGCATCCCCGTCATCAAGGCGCTGACCGAGGGCCTGTCCGGCAACCAGATCCGCCGCGTCATGGGCGTGATGAACGGCACCTGCAACTACATCCTCACGCGGATGCAGTCGGCGGGCCTTCCCTACGAGACGGTCTTCGAGGAAGCCCGCCAGCTTGGGTATCTGGAAGCCGATCCCAACCTCGACGTGGGCGGCATCGACGCGGGTCACAAGCTTTCGCTGCTGGCCGCCATCGCCTTCGGCACCAGGGTCGATTTTGGGGCGATGGAGCTGCAGGGCATCGGCCAGATCTCGATCGACGACATCCGCCTGGCCGAGGACATGGGCTACCGCATCAAGCTTCTGGGCGTGGCGCAGATGACCGGGCGCGGGCTGGAACAGCGGATGTCGCCCTGCCTTGTCCCGGCGCAAAGCCCGCTTGGCCAGCTTGAAGGCGGCACCAACATGGTGGTTCTGGAAGGCGACAGCGTCGGCCAGATCTTCCTGCGCGGCGCGGGCGCCGGATCCGGGCCGACCGCCAGCGCGGTGATGGCCGATGTGATCGACATCGCCCGCGGCATCCGCATCCCGATGTTCGGCATCCCGGCCGCACAGCTTGCCGCGGCGAGCCCGGCGAAGGTTTCCGCCCCGGCGGCGCATTACCTGCGCATGGTGCTTCTGGACAAGCCGGGCGCCCTGGCCAAGGTCGCCACCGCGCTGGGCGAGGCGGGCGTGTCGATCAACCGGATGCGCCAGTACGGCCACGAAAGCGTCGAAGCGCCGGTCCTGATCGTGACGCACAAGACGACGCGCGACGCCATCGACCATGCCCTGTCGCGGATGCGCCAGACCGACGTCGTCGTGGGCGAACCCGTCGCCTTGCGGATCGAGGATATCTGACGGCTCAGGCGTGGCCCAGCCGGTACTGGACCACGTCCGTGCGCCCCACGGCAAAAGACGCCGCCGAGGCTGCAAGGTAGAACCGCCAGACGCGGATGAAGGCTTCGTCAAAGCCCATCGACAACACCTGATCGCGCGCCAGATCGAAGCGCGCCAGCCATTCCTTCAGCGTGCGGCTGTAATCCGCGCCGAAACCGAAGCTGTCCTCGACCCTCAGGCCCGCGTGCCGGGCCTCGGCCTCGAACCGGCCCGGGCTTGGCAGCATGCCGCCCGGAAAGATGAAGCTGCGGATCATGTCGCCGCCCTTGCGGTAGCTGTCGAAATGCCGCTCGGCCACGGTGATGGTCTGGATCATCGCCCGGCCCTGATCGGCCAGAACCTCGCCCAGCTTGGCGAAATAGACCGGCCAGAATTTTTCGCCCACCGCCTCGAACATCTCGATCGAGACGACATGATCGTAGCGCGCCCGTTCGTCGCGGTAGTCCTGCAGCGCGACCTCGGCCCCCTGCCCCAGACGCTGCCGCGCATAGTCGGCCTGTTCGGTAGACAGCGTCAGCCCCTTCGGCGCGAAATCGCCCCGCGACAGGGCGCGTTCTGCAAAGCCCCCCCAGCCGCAGCCGATCTCGAGCAGCCGCCCGGACCGCGATCCGAGGTTGTCGATGATCCGGTCGTATTTCCGCCGCTGCGCCGTCGAAAGGTCGTCCGCCTGCGAGGAAAACAGCGCCGAGGAATAGGTCATGCTGTCGTCGAGCCAAAGCTTGTAGAACGCATTCCCCAGATCGTAATGGGCCGAGATGTTGCGCCGCGACCCGGCGCGGGTATTGCGGTTGAACCAGTACATTGCCCGGAAGACCAGCGCGCGCAGCTTCGAGCCATAGACATAGCGATCAAGCGCCGCCTCGTTCATCAGCGCGAAGGTCAGAAGCCGCGTCAGATCCCGCGTGTCGCAATCGCCGTCGCGGTAGGCCTCCGTCATGCCGATGTCCCCGGCCGCCGCAAGCCGCGTCACCATGCGCCAGTCCCGAACCTCAAGATCCGCCTCCACACCGGGCTCGGTGCCCTGAAACCGTTCCCGGCTGCCATCGGGCAAGGTGACGTCAATGCTGCCATAACGGACCCGCGCGAGGCTCCGCAGGAATTCCGTCTGGATGGATCTGTCGAACACCCCAAGGCTCCGTCGGTTGAAGGGATCCCTTTCTTTTCCCCTTGGCATGGCGCCGTCGGGGGCATGACAATGATGACCCGAGAGCGCCTGCTTCGCAACAAAAGCCGAAAGCCGGACTGGAGCTGACCGGGCAGCCCCCGGAACGGAGCGTTCAAAGGATTCAGGAAATCCGCTGGCGCGCGCGGTGCGTAATCCCGCCCCCGCACATCAAGCATCGCGTTGCGGGTAAAGCGCATGATCGCCGCGACCATCGCCGCCGCCAGCGTCAGCGTCGTCATGATGAAGTGCAAAAGCGTGCCATTGCCCACCACCGGCAGCCAGTTCAGCCAGAAGGCAAAGGCCAGGATCAGCAGCACCGCCAGCACGAAGTTCGGCACTGCACAACGGCGCGCCCTGGCATGGCTGCACCTCGGCCGGGCGGGCGGTCATGGCGCCGGGGCGATGCAGCAGCACGAAGTCGACCCCGGCGGCGCGGCCGGCCTTGCCGTCAGTCTCGGGCGTGTCGCCGATGAACACCGCGTCACCGGGATCGACCCCCGCCCGGGCAAGGGCCAGTTCCAAAAAACGCGCTGCTTGACATGTTCTTCCACGCCGCGGCACGGTTCGTGGCCCCGGAAAAGGCCCTCCGCGACTTTTTGGCTTAGACGAAGCGGCGCTGCCGGAGCGATCCGATCACGGTCAATGGCTATATGTCATCCACGGGCGCGGGGATCGGCGCAGCCGCGACCCGATCGCCAACCGATGCCTGTCGATCCTGAAGCATGTTGATCTTGCGATACTGCTCAAGCCCCGTGATTTCCTGGCCCAGCCATTCCGGGCGGGGAAAGTCGTCATCGACATCTGCCAGTTCGATCTCTGCGATCACGACGCCTTCGAGGATGCCGTGGTAAACGTCCAGTTCGAAAACGACCCCGCCTTCCTGGACATAGTAACGGGTTTTCTCGCAAATCCGGTCTTCGCAATGATGCTCCAGCATCTCCAGTGCATCGGCAAAGGGAATGGGGTATTCGAATTCGGCACGGAGGATGCCTCTGCGGTCGCCTTTGACAGCGATCGTCGCACGATTGTCATAGAGCCGGATCCGAACCTTGCGACCGTCCGAAACCGCGACGAGGCCATCGCGCAGTTCGACCTTGCCTGTCACGCGGTCGCGCCACGCCTCGGACGACGTGAGGAATTTGCGCTCGATTTCCCTTGGCACTCCGGGTTTCATCCTTTGGCGTTCAGCACCTTTTGATCCCGACTATAGCCTGCGGCGGCGGGCAAGCCAGATACCAATGGCTGGCGGCACGGATAAGCGGAGCGATTGATTCGATCGCATCGACGCATCATGATCGACGCATCATGACGGGGGACGAAGGCCGCAGGTTCTGCCGACCGCCCTGCCCCGCGGAATGCCGCCAGGTCAGGGTCCGGTCGGGCTGATGGCAAGGGTTGGTTCATACGCCTGTCGCACAATGTTGAGAGAATAGGGCATTTGGACATGGAGAGCTCGCCGGCGATTAGCCGGGGCGTCAAGGACGCGGTCCATGCGATCAAGGACAAGGCGATCAAGGACAAGGCGATGAACCAGAAGCAGGATGTTGTATCGCTTGCGAAGGCAGCGGAACCGGTTGTCGATCCCGTTCTCCAGCCAGCCGCCCGGCCTGCGGCGGCGATCCCCCTTCCGAACGGCCACCTGACCACCCGCGCCCCCGACATCACCTTCGATCGCGCCTTGCGCGCCATGACCGCCAAGGTGACGGCCGGGATGTCGCCCCATTCCTCGGCGGCGGCCTGGTCCGACTACCTGTTGCATCTTGCCCGTGCGCCGGGGCGGCAACTGGAACTGGCCCGCGATGCCATGGAAAGAGGGCTTCGGCTGATGGGCCAGGTCTCCGGTCGCGGAGAGCCCTGGGCGCCCCGTCCCGACGATCATCGTTTCGATCACGAAGGCTGGAATTCACCGCCCTTCTCGATCTGGAAGCAGGGGTTCCTTGCCGCGGAAGACTGGTGGACGGAAGCCACGCGGGAACTCCGCGGGATGCACCCGAAGAACGCCCAGCGCGTCGCCTTCGCGGTGCGCCAGCTTCTCGACATGAACTCGCCGTCGAATTCGCCGCTGATGAACCCCGAAATCCTGCTGCGGACGATGCAGACCGCCGGGCGCAACATGCTTGCGGGAACCCGGAACTTCTCGACCGACACGATGCAGGACATCGCCGGAACAGAGGATGACGCCCCGGCCACCTACGAAGTGGGGCGCAATCTGGCCTGCACGCCCGGCCAGGTGGTTTTCCGCAACGACCTGTTCGAGCTTCTGCAATACAGCCCGCAGACCGCGACCGCGACCGCGACCGTCCGGGCCGAGCCGATCCTGATCGTGCCGGCCTGGATCATGAAGTATTACATTCTTGACCTCAGCCAGACCAATTCCCTGATCGCCTATCTGGTCGGCCAGGGCTTCACCGTCTTTGCGATTTCCTGGTGCAATCCCACCGCCGACCAGCGCGAGCTGTCGCTTGAGGACTATCGCAAGCGCGGCGTGATGGAGGCGCTGGATGCGGTCGCCGAAATCGTGCCGGGGGTGAAGGTCCATGCCTGCGGCTATTGCCTGGGCGGCACGATCCTTGCCATCGCCGCCGCGACGATGGCGCGGGACAGGGACGACCGGCTGGCCTCGATCACGCTCCTGGCGGCGCAGACCGACTTCGCCGAGGCGGGGGAACTGTCGCTTTTCGTCGATGAAAGCCAGATCGCCTTTCTGGAAGACATGATGTGGGACCAGGGATTTCTGGACCAGCAGCAGATGCTGGGCGCCTTCCAGGTGCTGCGGGCGCCGGATCTGATCTGGTCGCGCGTGGTCCATCGCTACTTCCTGGGCGAGGACGAGTCGGAATTCGACATCGGTGTCTGGAACGCCGACGCCACCCGGATGCCAAGCCGGATGCATTCCGAATATCTGCGCGGCCTGTTCCTGGAAAACCGGCTGAGTGCCGGGCGTTTCGCCGTCGAGGGCGAGGTCATCGCCCTGCGCGACATCAAGGCGCCCTTCTTCGTGCTGGGCACGGAAAACGACCACATCGCCCCTTGGCGGTCGGTCTACAAGGCCGCGCTTTTCACCAGTTCCGAACTGACCTTCGCGCTGACCAGCGGCGGGCACAATGGCGGTATCCTGAGCCCGCCGGGCCACAAGCGCCGGCACTACCGGATCGGGTGCCGCGCCGCCGATGACCGCTATGCCGATCCGCAGACCTGGGCGATCAAGCATCCGGCGATGGAAGGCTCCTGGTGGCCGGAGTGGGTCTCGTGGCTCGACCGCAAGAGCAGCCCCGCCCGCGTCACGCCGCCCGGGATGGGCGCACCGCAGGCCGGACTGGTGCCGCTGGCGGCGGCCCCCGGCACCTATGTCCTTCAGAAATGACGCAGGACACCTTTCAGGGCGCCCCGGCCCGGGTGGAGTGACCCGACCGCGCCCTGACATTTTCCTGCCCGCCACCCCGGGTCGGCGCGGCGCGGCCAGTAAAAACCTGACGCCCGGTCCGCCCCCGTCAGCCCGTCTGGCGCAGGTGCATCAGACGCTCGATCAGGGCTTCGGGAACCTTGTCCACGATCCGCGCGGCGCCCGGGTAGATCAGGCCAGAGTTTCCGTCGAGCGTGATGGTCGCACCCTCATCGAAGGCGCAGCCGCCAAGTTCGATCTGCCGAAGCGCCTCATCGATCTGCAAGTCCTCGCAGCCAACCAGACAGACCTTGCCCAACTGCCGCGCCACCACCGCCGCATGCGAGGTGCGCGCGCCATGCTGGGTCAGCAGTCCATCGGCCAGATCAAGCGCCGAGATGTCGCGCGTCTCGGCATCGCGGCGCACGAGGACGACGCCCGCCCCCGCCGCCTTGCGGCTGCGCACCCGGTCTTCGTCGAAGGCGATTTCGCCGCTGGCCACTCCGCTTGATGCGGTCGCCGCCCGCGCCACGGGCACCAGTTCTGCCCCTTCTTCCGATGCCACGGCGCGGGTCGTCAGGTCCGCAGGCTCGAAGGAGTCTGTGCGCTTCCGGGCGGTTTCGGCCGGGATCAGCCCTTCGTCCGCCATGTCGAGCGCAATGCGGACGGCGGCCTGCGGTGTCCGCTTGCCATCACGGGTCTGCAACATGAACAGCTCCCCGTTCTGCACGGTGAATTCAAAATCCTGCATGTCGCCAAAGTGCTGTTCCAGGGCTTCCGTCGCCGCCACCAGATCGCCCCAGACCCCGGGCGCGATGGCGGCGAAGGCCTCGTGCCCCTCGGCGCTGCGGCGGCCGCTGACCACGTCTTCGCCTTGGGCGTTGAACAGGAAATCGACCCAGGGCGAAGGCGTACCGTCAATCGGGTTGCGGGTGAAGCCGACCCCGGCGCCCGACAACCCGCCGCCGTTGCCGAAGACCATGCGCTGAACCGTCACTGCGGTTCCCATGGCGTCGGAAAGCCCGCGCAAGGCCCGGTAGGAACGCGCCTTTTCGCTGGACCAGGACTGGAATACCGCCGCGATCGCGGCCTGCAACTGCGCCCGCGCATCCTGGGGAAAGGGCTCGCCCGCGTGCAGGCGGTAGATCTCCAGATGGCGCCGCGTCAGATCGCGCTGCGCGGTGAAATCAAGCTGCCGCTCGGATTCCCCGGCGCGGACGGCATCCAGATCGGCCTCGAAGGCCGCGGCATCGATGCCCGCCACCACCTCGCCGAAGCCCGAGACAAGACGGCGGTAGGCATCCCAGGCCAATCGCGGATGCCCGGTCTGGCGCACCATGCCGGGCAAGGTTTCGGCCGTCAGCCCGATGTTGAGAAGCGTCTCCATCATTCCCGGCATCGACACCGGCGCACCGGACCGGACCGACAGCAGCAGCGGCCGCCGCGGATCGCCCAGGCGCAATCCGGTCGCCGCCTCAAGCTGGCCAAGCGCCTCAAGCCAGAGATCCGGCGTCACGCTGTCGGGCCGGTTGCAAAAGCCGGTGCCAAGGACGAAGGCCGGCGGGACGTTCAGGCCGATCTCGGCCATCCGCGCCAGGTTGTAGGCCTTGAACCCCAGCACGTCGGGCGTCGCGGCCGGATCGGGTGGCAGTTCTCTGGCGATCAGGTGCAGGACAGAGCGATCCGGGTCGATGGTATGGTCGAGCGTCATGCCGCGCCTCCGGGCAGGTTTGCGGTTTATGCCGCCCTGATCTGGGAAGAAGCGGGGCCAAGCCCTGCCTATGGCTCGCCCGAGTATTTCGCGGCGGCGCAAAGCCCGGAGTTTGCGCCGATCCGTGCGCTTTGGGCGCACACAACGGGCAATGTGACCGCGCTGGGCGCATGGCGCGACCAGATTTAAGGGGGGAAGAATGAAACTTGACCCGTATGCGAGCGGCATCATGAAGGCGGTTTATCTCCGCGACCTGATCCATGCCGCCGATGAAATCGACAACGACACAGGCATGGGCGGAACTGAGCGCGATGTTCGGCTGCGCGGCATCGTCACGTCCCTTCTGCATATCGCCGGGACGTTGGCCGATGAGTTGCTGAACGACATCGAGGCGCTGGAAATGGCCCAGCGCCCCGTCCGCAAGAAAGTGGAGGCCGCACAATGAGCAACTTGCTTGACGCCTTGGACCAACTGGCTTCGGTCCGCGACCTTGTGAACCTTATGGGCATGGCCTGCCGCAAGTCGCCTGATGAAGATGAAAAGGCGCTGGGCACCTGCTGCCATATCATCCTTGAACAGTTGGAGCGGGCCGAGGCGCTGTTGACCGCCGATCTACCGGACGTCGGGCTTTCTGCCCTTAAGACAGAAGGTTTCAGACTTTAGCCTCCTGAATGACAGAATCGCGAGTAGCATTTCCGCAGAGACAAAAAGGAACGCAAAAATGACCCGCACCTTTCGCCTGGCAATAATGATTGCCGCTACTGCTGCTCTGTCCGGCTGCATATTGGCAGAGAAACGGGCCAAAGAGGCAGCCACTTCATGCAGCGTGGAATATGGCTTGAAGAAAGGCACCGTCGCATATGCCCAGTGCATGATGATGAAGGAGCAGATTTACGCGGAAGGCGATGAGCGGAGGCGCATGGCCTTTGCGGCTGGGCTGCAATCTATGGGTAACTCCATGCAAGCGAACGCAGCCCGCTCCCGTCCGACCCAGTGCACCTACAATGCGATAGGGAACTCGGTCTATCAGAACTGCTATTGATGCTACATTGAGAGACATGGCCCCGCTTCGGCGGGGCTTTCTGCATTTCCGCGCCTGCCGGGCAAGCCCAACCGCACCAAGGTTACTACAAGGTGCCGAGGGTGGCCGTAACTGCCGACCTGACGGCTTCCAGCGCATCCTGGAGTGTTTTGGACATTCCACCTGCACCGGGTATCGTGTGGGAGGCCCAGCGCCATTTTCGGGAGCCGTCTGCCAGATCGGACAGGTAGACGCGCCCGACAGCAACGCCCGACCGAAACACCGTCCAGTCATCGGTATACTTCCGGCCAGCAATCTCGGTGGGGCGTCTGGTCCAGCGCATTGCTTCCAAGCGTTTTTGGGATGGTGGGCGCTATGGGGGGTGTGGAAAATTTACCCCAAAATTCGACAATGATTTCAATGATGTATGGCGGAAGGGGTGGGATTCGAACCCACGGATGCTTGCGCATCGCCGGTTTTCAAGACCGGAGCAATCGACCACTCTGCCACCCTTCCAGGGGATACTCCCGAACAGCAGGCGCGGGGTGCAAGGCGCGCGCGGGACTGCGGTCCGGTCATAAGGTCCGGGGCGGGGCGTAGCGCGGTTCACGCGATTCTGAAAGATGGCCCGCGCGAAAAGCTGCCGCGGCGATACGATGCCGGGGACGGGGCGGCTTTTCATGGCGGCGATCAGCGGCTAAGGTGCGCGCAGGCGCAAGATAGCGCGGCAGAGGCAAAGGCATTGCTCCCGACGCCCAAGGACAGTCGCGGTTTGACGCGCGGTCCGGGGATGGTCGGGAAAGGCCGAATTGGGCACCGTCCGGGACAGACCGGGCATGGAGGACAGGAATGACGAAACCCGGGATCGGCCAACTGGGCCTGGTGCTCTGCGCCTCGCTGGTGACGGCGGGCTGCGAGATGGGCGCTTCGGGCAAGGTCAAGACGGCCCCCGATGCCGCGACCGGCGCCACCGCCAAGGCGGGCGGTGCTTCTGATAATGTCAAGCTGGTCGAGCGTGACGTCGAGGCGCCGAATGTCTTCAAGGTTTCGGACAAGGGGCTTTGGGATGGCCGTCCCTCGCTTGGCGGCGTCTGGGTCGCTCATGGCAGCGTCAAGGATCCCGAACGGGTGATGATCCGCAACCCGTCGAACGGCAAGTTCGTGGTTGGCGCGCTGTTCCGGCGTGAATTCGAAAATCCGGGGCCCGCGCTTCAGGTCTCCTCCGACGCGGCCGAGGCGCTTGGACTTTTGGCCGGTCAGCCGCAGGTGCTGAACGTGGTGGCGCTGCGGCGCGAAGAACTGCCGAACGGCGGCATTCCCGCCGATCCGGGCAATCCGGCCATCGGCGACAAGGTGAACGACGAAGGCACGCAGACCGCCAGCGCCGCGAAGCCGGGCGATGCGGCCAGCAATGCGGCCCTGGCCAGCGCCGCCGTCGCGGCGGCAAAGGGCGCGCCGAAAGGCGCAGATGCCGCCAAGGCGCCCCTGCCCGGCGCCGCCGCACCGGCCGGCGCGGGCCTGCCGAAGGACATGGCCACCGCCGCGGCGCAAGCCGAAGTGCCGGTGCTGCCCCAGGCGGACGCCCAGCCCAAGAAGAAAGGCTTCTGGCCCTTCCGCCGCAAGGCGCAGGCCGCGCCCGTGCCCCCCGCGGCCGCCGTTTCGGAACCCGCAGTCGCCGGAAGCATCGCACCGGGCAAGATCACCGCAACCGCCATCGGCGCGACTGCGGCGGGTACGGCCGTGGCGGCTGCACCCGCCGCCGCGCCTGCGGCACCGAAACCCGCGAAACCCGCCTCCAGCCTGTCGCGACCCTATCTGCAGATCGGGATCTTCAGCGTCGAGGCCAATGCCGAAAAGGCCGCCAAGCAGATGCGCGGCGCGGGCATGACCGCGGCCGTCAAGGCCGACCAGAGCAGCGGCAAGTCCTTCTGGCGGGTCGTCGTCGGCCCGTCCGACACCGAGGCCGCGCGCAACGCCCTGGCCGCCAAGGTGAAGGGCCTCGGCTATCCCGACGCCTACGCCGTTTCCAGATAAGGGGAAAGGAACCCGAACCGATGCCGATCCGAATGTCACGCCTGATCGCCTTCGTGGTCCTCACGGTCGCAGTCGCCCTGCCCGCGCGCGCCTTCGACACCCGTGCCAAGGCCGCCTGGGTCTATGACATGACGACGGATACGGTGCTTCTGGAAAAGAACGCGCATGAAAAGCTGCCACCGGCCTCGATGTCGAAGCTGATGACGATCAACATGCTTTTCGAGGCCCTGAAGGATGGCCGGGTGACGCTTGATGAACAGTTTTCGGTGTCGACCCATGCGAAGTCCATGGAAGGCTCGACGATGTTTCTCAACGAAACCGACCGCCCCACGGTCGAGGAGCTGATCAAGGGCATCGTCGTGCTGTCGGGCAATGACGCTTCGGTCGTTGTGGCCGAGGGGCTGGCCGGGACCGAGGCCGATTTCGCCCGCAAGATGACCGAGCGGGCGCATGCGCTGGGCATGACGGATTCGAACTTCACCAATTCGAACGGCTGGCCCGATACGGGTCAGGTGATGTCGATGCATGATCTGGGCGTCCTTGCCGTCCGCCTGATCAAGGAATTCCCGGAATACTACGGCTATTTCGCCCTGACCGAATTTCCCTACGACGGCCGCTCGCCCGACAACCGCTTCAACCGCAACCCGCTTCTGAAGCTGGGCATCGGGGCGGACGGGCTGAAGACCGGCCACACCAGCGAGGCCGGTTATGGCCTTGTCGGATCGGCGATCCAGGGCGGCCGCCGCGTCGTCTTCGTGATTTCGGGGCTGGAAAACGACAAGGCCCGGGCCGAGGAAGCCGAACGCGTCGTCAATTGGGCCTTTCGCGAATTCTCGCAGAAAACGGTCGCGACCAAGGGCACGAAACTGGCCGAGGCGCCAGTCTTCATGGGCGCGGACTCCACGGTGGGGCTGGTCGTCGAACAAGACCTGACGCTGCTGCTGCCGTCGCTGGCGCGCGATGCGATCAAGGGCGAAATCGTCTACACCGGCCCGATCACCGCGCCGATCAAGGCCGGACAGAAGATCGCCGACCTGCATATCGAGATCCCCGGCACCAAACCCGCCACCGTGCCGCTGATCGCCGAAAAGGACGTGGCAAAGGGCGGCTTCGGCACCCATGTCGGCACCGCGGCGCGTCTTCTGATGGCCCGCGCGCTGGCCGAACTGCAAAGCTGACCGATGTTCCTGACCTTCGAGGGCATCGACGGTTCCGGCAAATCCACCCAGGCCCGCCGGCTGGCGGAAGTCTTGCGCGACGCGGGCCGCGAAGTCGTGCTGACCCGCGAACCGGGCGGCAGCCCCGGGGCCGAGGAAATCCGCCGCCTTGTGCTGGAAGGCGATGCCGACCGCTGGTCGCCGGAAACCGAAATCCTGCTCTTTACCGCCGCGCGCCGCGACCATCTCGAACGCACCATCCGTCCGGCGCTTGCGGCGGGAAAGATCGTGATTTCCGACCGCTTCGCCGACAGCACCCGGATGTATCAGGGCCTGCGCGGGCCGGACCTGCGCCAGACGGTCGACCGGCTGCATGACCTGATGATCGCGGTCGAACCCGACCTGACCTTCCTCATCGACATCGACCCAGGCTTGGGTCTTGCCCGCGCCAAGGGCCGCCAGGGCCACGAGGAACGGTTCGAGGATATGGGCCTTGCCATGCAGGCCAGGATGCGGGACGGGTTCCTTGACCTTGCCCGCGCCGCACCGGCACGCTTCCGCATCATCGACGGAAACCGCGATGCCGACAGCATCGCCCTTGAGATCGCCGAAATCGCCAGGGGCGCCCTCACATGAGCGACGATCTTCCCGAACCCGACCGGATCGAGGGCGCGCCCCATCCCCGCGACACGCGCCAGTTGTTCGGACAAGAAACCGCCGAGCGCGACTTCCTGACCGCCTATGGCACCGGTCGCCTGCATCACGGCTGGCTGCTGACCGGCCCGCGTGGGGTGGGAAAGGCGACGCTGGCTTGGCGGATCGCCAGCTTCCTGCTCTCTGCGCCCGAAGGCGGCGGCGGCCTCTTCGGCGCGCCGGACCTGCCCGCCAATCTCGACATTGACCCGGAAAACCCCATCGCCCGGCGCATCCATGCCGGGTCGGAGCCGCGGCTTTTCGTGCTGCGCCGGGGCTGGGACGAGGAACGGAAGCGCCTGAAAACCGTCATCACGGTCGATGAGGTGCGGCGGATGAAGTCCTTCTTCGCGCTGTCCTCGGCCGATGGCGGGGCGCGGGTGGCGATCGTCGACAGCGCCGATGAAATGAACCCTTCGGCCGCCAACGCGCTCCTGAAACTGCTGGAAGAGCCCCCTGCGGGCGTGACGATCCTTCTGGTCAGCCACCAGCCCTCGGGGCTTTTACCGACGATCCGGTCGCGCTGCCGCGAGTTGCGCCTTGCGCCGCTGCCCGCCCAGGCCATCGCCGCCGCGCTGGAACAGGCCGGCATCGCGGTAGAGGACGAAGGTCCGGCGCTGGCGGCGCTTTCGGGCGGGTCGGTAGGCGAAGCCATCCGGCTGACCAATCTGGACGGGCTGCAGGATTACGCGGCCATCGTCAGCCTGTTCTCTACCCTGCCCCGGCTCGACCGGCCCGCGGCTTTGTCTCTGGCGGCCTCGCTCGGCGCTCGCGGGTCCGAACCGCGGTTCGATCTGGCGCTGACGCTGTTCGACCTGTTCCTGTCGCGGCTGGCGCGCAGCGCCGTCGCAGGCCCGCCCGCCCCCGAAGGCGCGCCGGGCGAGGCCGCGTTGTTCCAGCGCCTTGCCTCGGATGCCCGCGCCGCGCGCGGCTGGGCCGATCTGCACCAGACGCAAGGCGCACGGGCGCGTCACGGCAAGGCGGTCAACCTTGACCCCGCAGCACTTATCCTTGATATGGTCTTCAAGATCGACGAGACGGCGCACCGGCTGTCCGCCCGCTGACCTTGAGCCCGCGAAAGCGCCGCGACCTATGACCGATACGCCGCCCCTGATCACCGACAGCCACTGCCACCTGGATTTCCCGGACTTCGAAGGCGAACTGCCTGCGATCCTTGACCGCGCCCGCGCCGCAGGCGTGCACCGGATGGTGACGATCTGCACAAAGCTCAGGAACGAACCGACCGTCCGCGCCATTGCCGAGGCCCACGCGCCGGTCTTCTACGCTGCCGGAACGCATCCGATGTCGGTGGCCGACGAACCGATGGTTACGGTCGATGACCTGCTGGCCCTGGCCCGGCACCCGAAATTCGTGGCCATCGGCGAAACCGGCCTTGACTACCACTACACCGCCGACAGCGCCGAGGTGCAGAAGACCTCGCTGCGTATCCATATCGAGGCCGCGCAGCGCTCTGGCCTGCCGCTGGTCATCCACGCCCGCGCCGCCGACGAGGACATGGCGCGGATCCTGACTGACGAATACCGCAACGCGCCCTATTCCTGCGTGATGCACTGCTTTTCGTCCGGGCCGGATCTGGCCCGCGCGGCTATCGATCTCGGCTTTTACCTTTCCATGTCCGGCATCGCGGCCTTTCCGAAAAGCGGCGACCTGCGCGCGATCTTCGCAGCCGCGCCGCTGGACCGGATCCTCTTGGAGACTGACAGCCCCTATCTTGCCCCGCCGCCCCATCGCGGCCGCCGCAATGAACCCGCCTATACCGCCTTCACCGCCCGCACCGGGGCCGAGGCCTTTGGCCTGTCGCTGGAGGATTTCGCCGCGGCGACGGAAGCGAATTTCGAACGGCTGTTTTCCAGGGCGAAGGTGGTCTGACATGGCGACATTGCGCTTCACCATCCTTGGCTGCGGGTCGTCGGGCGGTGTGCCGCGCATCGGCGGCCATTGGGGCGCCTGCGACCCGACCAATCCGAAGAACCGCCGCACACGCTGCTCGATGCTGGTCGAACGGATCGAAGGCGAAGGCATCACCCGCGTCCTGATCGACACGACGCCCGACATGCGCGAACAGCTTCTGCGCACCGGCATCGGCCATCTTGATGCGGTCGCCTATACCCATTCCCACGCCGACCATGTCCACGGCATCGACGACCTGCGGCAACTGGTCTTCAACGCCCGCCGCCGCCTGCAGGTCTGGGCCGATGCGCCGACGCAGGACGCGCTGATCTCGCGCTTCGGCTATGCCTTCGTGCAGCCCGCCGGGTCTTCCTACCCGCCGATCTGCGATCTGAACGCCATCCGTGGCCGCTTCGCGGTCGAAGGCCAGGGCGGCGCGATCGAGCTTTCGCCCTTCACCGTCCTGCATGGCGACATCGAGGCGCTGGGGTTCCGCATCGGCGGGCTTGCCTACCTGCCCGATGTCTCGGCCATTCCCGATCCGATCTGGAGCCATCTTGAGGGCCTTGACGTCTGGGTTCTGGATGCGCTGCGCCGCGAACCGCATCCCACGCATGCGCATCTGGCGCTGTCGCTGGAATGGATGGAACGCGCCGCACCGCGCCACGGTATCCTGACCAACATGCACATCGACCTCGATCACGCCGTGGTCGAGGCCGAGACGCCGCCGAACATCTCTGCCGCCTTCGACGGGATGGTGATCGAGCTTCCGGCCTGACACCCCGGAATGCAGGCGCTTGTCACCGTCATCCTGCCGGTCTTCCTGCTGATCGGCGCCGGCTATGCCGCGACGGCCTTCCGGGTGATTTCCGATCAGGGCATCGACGGGCTGATGCGCTACGCGAATGCGATCGCCGCGCCCTGCCTGCTGATGCTGGCGATCTACAGGATGGACCTTGGCACCGCCTATTCGGCCGACCTGCTCATCAGCTTCTACGCCGGGGCCTTCGCAAGTTTCCTGATCGCCACGGCGGCCGCCCGGTTCTGGCTTGGCCGACCGGCGCCCGAGGCCGTGGTCATCGGCTTTGCGGCGCTCTTTTCGAACACGCTGCTTCTGGGTCTGCCGATCACCGAACGCGCCTATGGCCCGCAGGCGCTGACCGCGAACTACATCCTGATCTCGGTCCATTCGCCGCTGCTTTACACCTTTGGAATCACGCTGATGGAGGTCGTGCAGGCCCGCGCCCGGGGTCTTCATCCGCTGCGGATGGGCGCCCGGGTGATCCGCGGCATAGCGACGCAGCCGCTGCTGATCGGCATCGCGGCGGGATTCGCGCTGAACCTCGGCCGGATCAGTCTGCCCGTGCCGGTGGCGGACGCGGTGGGCATGATCGCACGCACCGCGATTCCCGTCGCGCTGTTCGGTCTGGGCGGTGTCCTGTGGCGCTACCGCCCCGAAGGCGACGCCCGCGCCATCGCCCTGATCTGCGCCGGATCGCTTCTGATCCATCCGGCGCTGACCTGGTGGCTGGGGACGAACTTCTACCACCTTGATACCGCAAGCCTGCGCTCTGCCGTGGTGACGGCGGCGATGGCGCCGGGCGTGAATGCCTATCTTTTCGCGCATTTGTACGGAACCGGCCAGCGCGTCGCAGCATCCGCGGTGCTGATCGCCACGGTCCTGACGGCCCTCACCACCTGGGGCTGGCTGCACCTGCTGCCCTGACGGCAATCGGGCCGGAACACCCGTTCCGGCAAGCGCCACATCCGCAAGAAGAGAAAGAGTGGTGCGGTTGAAAGGCAGCTCATCGAAAATCGAACTGCCGTTCCCTAAGTAAAATCAATGAGTTAGCAGGTGACCTCTCCTGAGGTGTGTACCTGATGTGACCTTTTGTGGACTGAGGTCAAGCCCCGATGCGCTAATAAAGGCCACTGAGACGGACAGGACTTTTGGGACGGAACCTGAAGAAGTGACGGCAGCTTTGGCAATATTTTCCTTCGGCACTAGGCGACCCGGTAACGTAATGAAACTGCCGCGTCTTCTCGATACAGATCGGGCAGATATAATGGGGCGGTTCTCCTTCGGCTGCTTCACTTCGCAGTTCCCATAACATCTCCCCATGCCCATTATCGACCAAGCGATACCGCCGCCGCCGCTCATCAAAGTCGCTCTCAGCCTGAAGGGTCTTGCCGAGTTCAACGAGAAGGGTGCTAAGCTTGGCGTTTGTCATATTGGCGGCTGTGAGTTGTTCTGCGAGTGAACTCAGGAGGCCCTGCGTTTCACCGGACGCACTCCCTTTATCTGCTGCAAAGACCTTCTTCACCTCTGCCACTGTAGACGCGGCATCTTTCGTGAAGCCCGCCGCGCTGGCCGCCACACCCAGTAGTGCCTGAATTTGTGTAAAGTCCATTCTGCGAAACCTCATCCTCGCCACACTGCTAGAACTATTAGCGAACATTTCAGGCGGTTCAACCTTTCTACTCCCGCCCGCCCCGACCACTGATCAGGCTGCCCCGGAGTTCACCTTCAAGGACCAGAAGGTGCGGATGTCGATGATCGACGGAGAACCGTGGTTCGTGGCGAAGGACGTGGTGTTGTGCTTGGGCTTGGACCCCGAGCAGATCAACAACCATACTCGGAATATGGGGGACGATGAGCGGCGGAGGGTGGTGCGCAAGGACCATACACCGAGTATGGCGCACGTCTTCACCTTTCGCGTTGCCAGCCTGACCTTCATCAGCGAGAGCGGCCTCTACAAGCTGGTCATGCGCAGCGACAAGCCGGAAGCCAAGGCGTTCCAAGATTGGGTGACCCGCGAGGTGCTGCCCTCGATCAGGAAGACCGGCAGCTACTCGGCAGGGGAACCCGTTCAGGCCACCGCTCCGGTGCCTGAAACATTTCACCGCACATGTCTGAGACCCCCGAATAGAATATGCGGCCCGCGCCGGTCCCCCCGGTGGGGGTAGGGGTCACCTTCAGCAAGGCGGATGAGATAGTCGCGGTGGCGAGATAGTCTCTGAATCGTAAGTAATTTCAATGCTTTACAAGATTCTCAGCATGACTCATGAAGGGGTCGCGCAATCCCGCGCTGACACAGGAACCCTGCCCATGCGCTTCTTCTTTGAACTCGACTACGGTCACCGCGCC
This sequence comes from Rhodobacteraceae bacterium UBA6236, assembly GCA_002440945.1. The sequence continues at coordinate 21,366 of DJWG01000052.1, forward strand.
ACCGTCAACGCCCCGACCGGTCTCCCTTTCGTGTCCCTGCGGCTGGGCCGTTGGGAACTCCTCGCACTGCGTGAGACAGCACCGGCTGCCCGCTACGGCTTCACCCGTGATGACAACGGAGGGGGCATCCTCGATCTACCCGGCTGGGCCATCGCCTACGGGTAAGCGTTACACACACAACGACCGTTGACATTTGCAACACCCCCTGCCAAGAGGATGGAACAGCACCACCGTAGGCAGGGCATCACCATGCAACAGTTCGTCATCTACCGCCGCGTCAGCACCGAAGAGCAAGGCAAGTCTGGTCTTGGCCTCGAGGCGCAGGAACGTGACATTCAGATGTTCCTGACCCACTACGCGGAGACGCCCTTCGCGGTGGTGGCGACCTTCACCGAGGTGCAGTCCGGGAAAGACGCTGATCGCCCCGAACTCGCAAAGGCATTGGAACTATGCCGTAAACTTGGCGCAACGCTCCTCGTCTCCAAGCTGGACCGCTTGTCCCGTCGGGTCGCCCAAATCGCCGCCCTAATGGAGGACCGCCGCATCCGCTTCCGGGTCGCTTCGATGCCCCATGCGGATAACTTCCAGTTGCACATCTACGCTGCCCTTGCGGAACAGGAGCGGGAGTTCATCTCGATCCGCACCAAGGCTGCATTGGCCGAGGCGAAGGCCAACGGCAAGAAACTAGGTGGCCTCCGTCCGAAGACCGAGGCGCGGAACGAGGCGGTGAAGGCCAAGGCCGAAGGCTTCGCTCAGCGCGTTGCCGGGGTGGTCCAGCCCATGCGGCAGGCGGGGAAATCGCTGCGGGAGATCGCAGAGGCCCTGAACGCATCCGGGGTCCAGACTTCGCGGGGTGGATCGTGGTCCGCAGCGCAGGTCATGCGGACCTTGGAGCGGCTGGACGCGGCGGCCTGATCTCTTCGCAACTCACGTTAGATTCTAACGGTAAGGCATTGAAATAACTATATCTTGTTGCGCAGATGAGGTTGATCGACGCAAAATATGAACTTCATATCGTAAGACATTGATAGCAAACGTTTTTCAATTAACCCCCACCTTAGATAGCGGTTCCCCTAAGGTTCCCTCTAAGGTGTTCGTTAAAGGTCTAGCCTCAGACTGCCCGTGAAGGTGACCGTTAGAGAGTGGTGGCCTCGGCCTAGGCCGACCCAGTCCTTCCCGTGAGAGGTAGACCCGTTCAGGTTCCCACTAGGGCCACCGCATCGGTCCCGTGATGGAGACCGTATAGGTGCCGCTCGAGGTGACCTTGACGGTGGATGGTAGCGACGGCCTCCGCCGCCTCCGCGTCCTCGAAAGATCAACCGAGCCTGCCTTCGATGGGGCGAACGGTTCTCCACACCCCGACACACCTTCACGCCCCCGTTCGGCTTCCCGTTCAGGTTCACCTAGCGGCTGCCCTACGGCTTCGCCTCGACGACATGGTCTGCCCCGAGGACGATGGCCGTCCCCCCAGCAAATAACCACCAGCATAGATAACGCCGCAGCCGTCACATCCCATCCAGCGCCGCCAGCTTCATCCAGCCTCCCACCTTCACGCCCCCGCTCAGGTTCACCTGCGGCGGGCTTTTTCGTCTCCCGTCACATCATCCCAAGGACACACCGCCATGAGCGCCAAAGATTACGTCTATGCCGTCAACGAGAAGACCGGCACCACCTACCGCCGCCGCATCCATCCCGCGTTTATCAGCCTGAACCGCATCGCTGAACAGCACCACCTCACCTCGACTGTCCCCGCGTTCATCCGCCGCCAAGACCCTGCCAAGGATTGGGGGACCATCCGCCTCCGCCGCGAAGTCCTCGACGTGATCGACGCGCTGAAGGACCGCTTTGCGGGCAACAACGACGGACAGCGTCTGACCCAGAGCGAAGTCTTCGCGGTGGCCCTTCAGGCTGCCCTTCCGGTTCTCTCTAACGGGCGTGATTGGCGCTGACCTTCACGGGTCTCAAGCGGCCTTCGCCGCCGTAGTCTCCCCAGATCGTGACTGCCGTCCCCAGATGCCTGGACTCCTCTCCGCCCCCTCCAACGAACAACGAAAGTACCTCTTCATGTCCGCTGAGATCGCCCCTGCCGCCCCCAAGAAGAAGATGTGGATTTCCAACATCAAGAAGAACGCCCCCGCCGACCTGAAGGCAGCCGACGAGGCCAGCCCCGCGCTAACCCCGGTCGGTCAGAACCGTTTTAACATGTCGGCAAGCTGGTACTGAATGCCCACCGCCTGCACGCGGGCCGGGTAGATCGTCTGCGCGATGCGAAGTACCCACAGACCGACCTGAGCAGTTGCCTTGAGGCCGCAATCCAGCAACAGCCCCTCGCCGTGGAGGTAGATCGTCAGGAACTGCTTCCCGCCGTCCTCTATGTCCACCGTCTTGGAACTGAGCGACGTCCCCATCTCGTTCGGGTGTGCGCCGTAGTCGATGGTCCGGTCGTAGAGCGTCTTGTAGATGCCGCCCAGCTTGGCATCGGCGTCGGTGATGTGGTGGGAGATCTTGCCGTGGGTGAACTCGTCGCGTACGGCCTTCATTGCAGCGCGGCCGTCGTGGCGGCTCATCCACAGCTCATACCGCACCTTGTCGTCCCCGATGTAGTGGGCATACGCCCCTTGTTCGAGGCAGACCCGCAGCAGCGCCTGCGCCTCGTAAACCTGCCCCGCCATAACCGCACTTACCGCCGACAAGTAGGCCGAGTGCGCGCGAAGCAAGAATGTCATGGGAACAAACGGTCTCGGGTTCATCGCGCCGTCCAGCAGCTTGCGGAACATGCCGTCGATGTCGATCAGGTCAATAACCTCGGACCGCTTGTTGGCGAATGTTGCGAACTGGTTGCCCCGTGCATCGTCGAGGTATCGCGTGAGCGGGTCGTTGCCCCATCCGGGCGGTGGCGGTTGGCTGTTCATGGCTAAGTATTACCACATGTCGAGGTTCGCCGCCATGCAGACGCACATCCTTGTGTAAATTCTGCGAGCCGGTGCCGACCGCCTGTCCTAGGCTTGCTGCGTGTGGTTATCAGACAGGAGCATCAAGGTGGAAACCAAATCGACGGTCATTCCGAATACGAAAGGAATGGCATCGCAAGCCGGTGTCGAACCGGGTCAGATGCAAGACCTCATCGCCACCGCTTATGCGGGCATGACCAAGTCGGTGATGGCCCGCCTTTTCCGCGTTCCTCTACGGGTCGCCAGAGACGGCGGAACGGATGAAGGCCAGCGTCCGCGACCTCATGGCCTCCAACTCGACCAAGGGCCTCGACGCGCTGGCCGTGGAGTTCACTGTACGGGGCAGACGTGGTGGACCCCCACAACGTGGCGCAAGCGTTGGAGGACGCGGGCATCCCGTTCAGGCGTGGGTCGCAGGGCATTGTCCTCGACCTCCGCAAGCAAGGCTTGGGCGAGATGACCTTCCGCATGGCCGTCCGCGAAGGCTTCATCAAGCTGCGTCGGAACGCCTGAGGCCAGAGGGCAGTCGGGGGTTAGCTGCCCCCGGCCACCTTCAGCAGCGCCTTGTGGGCCACCTCGAGGCGGGCCTTCTCGCTGCCGTAAATCTCCCCGATGGAGGTGGAGGCGTGACCGAGGATTAGGTCTTGGACCACCTTGTCGGCCCCGGTCAGCCGAAGCTTGTCCTTCATCGAATGGCGCAGCGAGTGGACAACGTGGCGGCGGTTCGTGGTGATCTTGCGAAGGTGCTTCATGAGGATGGCAGAGGCGGCATCTGCGCCCCGCTCACGGGCATATCTCGGGAACAGGATGGTCTCCCCTCGGACAGCCTCGAGGGCTTCCTCCGCAGCCGCCCTAGCGTCACCGACAAGGGGGACATAGCGCCTAGAGGCTTTGGTCTTGAGGCGACGGCCTTCATGCCATGTCACATGGATGTAAGGGATCGACCCTTCCCCGACCTCCACATCCTCGACCCGCAGACCTGTGACCTCCCCCACGCGGCAGCCGGTCCCTGCGAGAAGCCGCCAGATCAACTTGAGATCACCCGTTAGCCTGCCGCCCATCGCCTTGATGATGTCATCTGGCAGAGGGTCGCGCTTCTCAATCTCCGCATTGCCGGGGCCGACCTCCCCGATTACCGGAAGCCCTTCAAAGGGATTCGTCGCTTGGTTCTTCAGGTCAAATTCGGTGAGGCCGTAGTTGACCACCGCCGACAGGATGCTGAGTTCCCGCCTGACCGACGTGGGAGAAAGCGTTCCACCACCATTCCTCGGGGTGGCCAGCATCAGGTCTCGGACCTTGCGGGCATGTTCGCGCTTCAACTCCGTCAGCGGCAGCGTCAGCACCACCTTCCGCCCAAGGGCTTTCTCCACCCTACCGAAGACCCTGTCCAACCTGACCCGGCCTTCCCTGTTCTCGGGGCCTTCGCCGCCCCGGAGCCTCTCCGCGAGGTACAGCTTACGGGCATCCTCGAGGGTCTGCTTGGGGAGTTCCCGCCCCGGCGCGATGACCTCCATGTACAGGCTGCGAGAAGCGCCTTCATGGGCAAGGGCCTCGGCAACCGTCTGGCGGGCGTCGTCCTCGTCCTCGAAACCACTGGCCCCGGCAAGGAGGCGTAGGGCTTCGACCCGGTCTGATTCGGCGGTTTCCCTTGGGGTTCTCCTCGACGGGTCTTGAGCGGCCCTCTGACGGGAGACCATCAGGTCGAACTCAGCGGCAATCCGGGTATGCTCCTTGGCGAGGGCCGAGGGGCTGGCCGCTTCAAAGACCCGCTTGAACTCGCCTTGGCCGAGGGACTGCTTCACCGCCTCAGGGACGCGGCGGCGATATTCATACCGACCGGGGCCTATCTGCTTCACATGCTTGAACGTCACCGACAACCCCATGGGTGGACCCTCCGTGTACCCGAATGTGTACCTCGGGGAGAGACAACCGCCTGTAATCGTTGATTTACTGGGCCGCGAGAAGGGAGAGTGGTGCGGTTGAAAGGACTCGAACCTTCACGGGGGTTAGCCCACAGCGACCTCAACGCTGCGCGTCTACCAATTCCGCCACAACCGCACTCTGAACCGGGTTGCCCCGGCTGAGGTGCGGCGTATCTAACCGAGCGTGCGGACGAAGAAAAGCGAAATCTTGCACCTTTTTCGCAACCGTCACGCGGCGGTCGCAGCTTGCCTCTGCCCGACCCGGGGTGCATGACACGAAATCACGGAGGTGCCCCAGATGGAATGGAAAACCAGCCCCGGCCTTGTGCCCTACCCCGAGGCCTTTGCCTTCATGGAGGCGCGTGTGGCCGCCATCGCCGCGGGCGAGGCTGACGAATGCCTGTGGTTCCTCGAACACCCGCCGCTTTACACCGCCGGCACCTCGGCAAAGCCCCAGGATCTGACCGATCCAGACCGCTTCCCGGTCTATGACGCGGGTCGCGGGGGGCAATATACCTACCACGGACCGGGCCAGCGCATCGTCTACACGATGCTTGACCTCAACCGGCGTGGCCGTGATGTCCGCCGTTTCGTCGGCGCGATGGAGGATTGGGTGATCGCCACGCTGGCCGAATTCAACGTGCGGGGCGAACGCCGCGAAGGCCGTGTCGGGGTCTGGGTCGTCCGCCCCGACAAGGCCCCCAATCCCGACGGGACGCCCCGCGAGGACAAGATCGCCGCCATCGGCGTGAAGCTGCGCCGCTGGGTCAGCTTCCACGGCCTGTCGATCAACGTCGAACCCGATCTTTCGCATTTTTCGGGAATCATTCCCTGTGGCATACGGGAACATGGCGTCACCAGCCTCGTTGATCTCGGCCTGCCGGTCTCGATGGAGGATCTGGACATTGCCCTGCGCACGACCTTCGAGTCGGCTTTCGCAGCCAGGAACTGCGGCCTCTGACGGCAGCATCACAGTGATGTGTCAGCCGAAGTCGTTCACCGCCCGGTGCCGTCGCAACCTGACAAGTTGCTCTGGCAAGCTATCGTTATCGAGAATATGGTCCTCAAATCAAACCCATGAATACAAGGAGCCTGCAATGACCCGTCTTCCTCTCATGCTTGTAGCGGCACTCAGTCTCGCCGCGCCCGCCTTCGCCGATGACGCGATCACCGGCGACGCCGCGAAAGGCGAAAAGGAATTCAACAAGTGCAAGGCCTGCCACACGATCACCGCACCGGACGGCACCGTGATCATGAAGGGCTCCAAGGTGGGGCCGGACCTTTATGGCGTCGTCGGTCGCAAGGCCGGTTCGATGGAAGGTTTCGCCTATTCCCAAGTCATGAAGGAAGCCGGTGAAAAGGGTCTGGAATGGACCCCGGAAAACCTGATCGCCTATCTGCCCGATCCGTCGAAGTTCCTGGAAGAAAAATCGGGCGACGCCGCCGGCAAGTCGAAGATGACCTTCAAGCTCGCCAAGGGCGCCGAAGACGTGATCGCCTACCTCGCCTCGGTCGTGAAGTGATCTGACGCTCTAACAACGCATGGCGGCGCATAAAAATGCATTGCGCCGTCATCTTTGATTGCCCTCTGGTGGACTGCATCTTATTACCGCAGAGGGCACAGGCGGTTTCCCGCCGCCGGTGAAGACTTATCGGAGGAGAGAAACATGGCCGACGCAGCCGTTCATGGGCACGCGGAACATGATAGTCGCGGGTTCTTCACCCGCTGGTTCATGTCGACCAACCACAAGGACATCGGGATTCTCTATCTGTTCACCGCAGCGCTGGTGGGGCTGATTTCGGTCGGTTTCACCGTCTACATGCGGCTTGAACTGATGGAGCCGGGCGTCCAGTACATGTGCACCGAAGGCGCGCGCCTGATCGCGGATGCCAGCCAGCCCTGTACCCCGAACGGGCACCTCTGGAACGTGATGATCACCTATCACGGCGTCCTGATGATGTTCTTCGTCGTGATTCCGGCGCTGTTCGGCGGCTTCGGCAACTACTTCCTGCCGCTGCACATCGGCGCGCCTGACATGGCCTTCCCGCGCCTGAACAACCTCAGCTACTGGCTTTATGTCGCGGGCGTCTCGCTGGGCGTGGCCTCGCTTTTCGCCCCCGGTGGCGATGACCAGCTTGGTTCGGGCGTGGGCTGGGTGCTGTATCCGCCGCTTTCGACCAACGAGGCCGGCTATTCGATGGACCTGGCGATCTTCGCCGTCCACGTCTCGGGCGCCTCGTCGATCCTTGGTGCGATCAACATGATCACCACCTTCCTCAACATGCGCGCCCCGGGCATGAC
>DJWG01000034.1:0-778 GCA_002440945.1 Rhodobacteraceae bacterium UBA6236
ATACCGAAGCCCTGGTCAAGGACGTGGGAATCGAGGCCGCGGCGAAGCTGGCGGGCAAATCCAAGGCCACGCTTGGCCGTTACTATTCGGAAGATGCCGAACACGCCGACCGCTACATGCCCATCGACGTGGTGGCGGCGATCGAGGCGTCGGCGCGGTTTCCGCATGTGACGGCGGCGCTGGCGGATATGCGTGGCATCACGCTTTCGCATTCCCAACACCGCCCCGACGCGCCGAAAGGTGGGGTGAATTCCGATGTGGTGACGCTTTCGCAGCGCTTTGCCATACTGATGGGCGAATACAACATCGCAATCGAGGACGGACGGATTTCAGCCAATGAGGCCAAGCGCCTGCTGAATGAAACGCTGGCCATCCAGCAGGTGCTGATCGACATGAAGCTGCATCTGGAACAGGAAGTCAGCTGAATGAAAAAGGGCGGCGCCGTCGGCACCGCCCTTCTTATTTCATGCCGCCTGTTCGCGCCGCGGCTTGCGCGAGGGACGCCGCGGCGGGCGTTTCTTGCCTTCGCCTGCCGGCTGGGCCTTGGGCCCGCCGCGCTGCGGTTGCGGCCCGCGTTTCGCCATCGGCCCCAGCTCAATCGGGGCTTCGCCGCCAATGACCGGAATCGCCGCCTTCATCGTCTTTTCAATGTCGCGCAGTTCGCCGATCTCATCAGGCGAACAGAAGGCTACCGCGCGGCCATCGCGTCCTGCACGGGCCGTCCGGCCAATGCGGTGAACGTAGTTGTCGGGAACGTTCGGCAGGTCGTAGTTGTAGA
>DJWG01000034.1:787-7357 GCA_002440945.1 Rhodobacteraceae bacterium UBA6236
CGCTGCCCCTGGCTTTTGTTGCCGTGGATCGCGCCCACCGAAAAGCCCCAGCTTTCCAAGAGCCGCGTCAGCTTGTCCGACCCATGCTTGGTGCGGTTGAACACCAGCGCCAGTTCGCCCGGATGCTTGGCAACGTAATCGGCCAGCAGCTTCGCCTTGTCGCCCTGGCGCACGAAATGCACGCCCTGTTCGATCCTCTCGACCGCCTTGCCCGGAGGCGAGACCTGCACGCGCACCGGATCGGTGAGGTAGGACGTCGCTATTTCTTCCATCAGCTTCGGCATCGTGGCCGAGAACAGCAGCGTCTGGCGGCGACGCGGCAGCAGCTTGGCGATCTGCCGAAGCGCATGGATGAAGCCGATGTCGAGCATCTGGTCGGCTTCGTCCAGAACCAGGCACAGCACCTCGTTCAGGGTCAGCGCCTTGCGGTCCAGAAGGTCGATAAGCCGGCCCGGCGTGGCGACAAGGATATCGACGCCGCGTGCCATCCGGTCGGACTGGGCATTCAGCGAGGCGCCACCGACGACCCGGAAGACCTTGATCGGCGTTCCAGCGGCGAAAGCGGTCAGGTTGTCGGTGATCTGGGTGGCCAGTTCACGCGTTGGCGCAAGGATCAGCGCCCGACAGGACTTCGGCGCGGGGCGGGTGCCCACCTTCAGAAGCCGGTTGATGATCGGCAGGCCGAAGGCCGCCGTCTTGCCGGTGCCGGTCTGCGCCAGCCCCAGCAGGTCTTTGCCCGCAACGATATGCGGGATGCCCTGCGCCTGGATCGGCGTGGGCGTGGTCAGGCCCTTCAGGGCCGCATTCTTCACGAGGCGCGTGTCGAGCCCCAGTTCGTCAAAATTCTGCAATGGTTTTCCTGTTGCGCAACGCGGGCGCAGTTCAAACGGCTGGTTCGGGCCGCGTCACTTGACGCGTCCGTCGATTGCGGGGCGCGGTCTGATCAGACCGCCGGACCCCTGCGTGACGTGGGAACCAGTCCTGACCCGCGCCCTGTTCCCCTATGGAACGGCTGCTCACGCGGCAGCGGCGACGGATCTTGGATGGCACATGGGGCCTTCGTGGCCACAAGTCAAGCTGCATTGCAGCAAAGACGCAAAAGGGCGCCCTCTCCGGGCGCCCCTTTCATTTCCGTGGTGGCAATCAAAGCGGTGGCACTCAAAGCGTCCGGTCGCGGAAATAATCGTCGACCTGACGTTCGGCATCGTTCTTGGCCCAGCCGTAGCGTTCCTGCAGCTTCCCCGCGAGCTTGTCGCGCTTGCCCGCCGCTTCATCCAGGTCGTCATCGGTGAGCTTGCCCCACTGTTCCCTGACCGAACCCTTCAGCTGCTTCCAATTACCTTCGACAATATCCCAGTTCATAGCGTCCTCCTGCGGCGCATGGATTGATGCACCGACAACGCCGGGACCTGCGCGCAGTTGCAGCGCGCTGAAAGAGGCGAGCGCTTTCGGCGGCCTCTTGCCCCCCCAACGTGATCGAACAGGCCGGTTCCCGCCCGCGCTAGAAAAGCCGTCCGCCTTCGGGAACATCCTGACCGGGTGAGATCAGCACCACCTCTCCATCGGCGTCCGGCACGCCCAGCGTCAGCACTTCGGACCGGACCTTGCCGATCTGGCGCGGCGGGAAGTTCACCACCGCCAGCACCTGCCGCCCGACCAGCCCTTCAGGCGTATAATGCCGGGTGATCTGCGCCGAAGAACGCTTCTCACCGATCTCTGGCCCGAAATCGATCCACAGCTTGTAGGCAGGCTTTCGCGCCTCGGGGAAAGGTTCGGCGCGGGTGATGCGACCGACGCGGATATCGACCTTCAGGAAATCGTCGAAGGCGATGACGGCGGGTTGATCTTCGGCCATCGTCATTTCCCAAGTTCCCGGCCACGTTCGGCGGCGGCATGGACCGCGCGGCGCAACAGCCCGGGAAAGCCCGCCTGTTCGTCCATCAGCACGGCAAGCGCCGCAGCCGTCGTCCCGCCCGGCGAGGTGACGTTGATGCGCAACTGCCCCGGCCCCTGATCCGATTGTTCGGCCAGCGCCCCTGCCCCGGCGACCGTCGCCTTCGCCAGCCGCAAGGCCAGATCGGCGGGCAGCCCTTCCGCCTCTCCCGCGGCGGCGAGGGTTTCGATAAGGTGGAAAACATAAGCGGGGCCGGAACCCGATACCGCAGTGACCGCATCCATCTGGTGTTCGCCCTGAAGACGTTCGACCTGCCCGACGGCCGACAGAAGCGCTGCCGCCAGATCAAGATGCGTCTCTGTCGCGTGGGCATTGCCGGTGATGGCGGTGATCCCCCGACCAATCGCTGCGGGCGTGTTCGGCATGGCGCGCACCAGCGGGGTCCGATCGCCCAGTACGGCCTCGTATGTCGCGATTGTGGTGCCCGCCGCCACCGTCAGGAACAGCGTGCGGCCATTGCCAAGCGCCTTCAGGACCGGAAGCGCCTCGCCCATCATCTGCGGCTTGACGGCGATCAGCACGATGGCCGGCGCGGGCGGCAGCGATTCATTCAGATGCACCCCGGTCCCCGACAGCCAGGCCGAGGGCCGCGGCTCGATCACCCAGACGTGACCGGGTGCCAGCCCGCCCTTGAGCCACCCCGCCAGCATCGCCGAGCCCATCTGCCCGCACCCCAGCAGCACCAGACCGCCGCCAGCCGCAACTGCGTCGTGCATCTTCTTGATGTCCATGAAATCCCTCCCGTCATCTGCGGCAGAGATTAGCCCGCGCCGCGGAAAGGGAAAGACCCGTCAGGCGCGGCCGTAGCAGTCCGACAGCGCGACACCCAGCGCGCGTTCCGGCGTTTCCTGGCCCCAGGTCGCCAGCTGGAAGGCCGGATAGAACCGCTCCGCCGCCGTGACGGCGCTGGCGATCAGCTGGTCGATTTGTTCCGGCGCGGCGATCTGGCCGCCCGAAAGCAACAGGCCGTAGCGCCAGACCATCAGCTTCTGCTCGCTCCACCAGGTGAAGGCGCCGGTCCAGACCATGTCATTGGCGCGGCTCAGCAATTCGTAAAGCGCGGCGGTGCGGTCGGCGGGCGGCTCCATTTCAAAGGTGCAGATCAGCCGCAGGGTTTCTTCGCGCGCAGACCAGGCCAGCGTGATCGAATAGGTGCGCCACTGGCCTTCGACCGACATGGCGATCTGGTCATCGGTGACGCGGTCGAAATCCCATTCGTGATGCTCGGCCAGCGATTCGACGATGTCGATCGGGTGAATGTCGCCCTGATCCAGGAACAGTTCCGACAGCGCCATTTCGCCCCCTTGTCCGATCTGGACCTTTTGCACCCCAAGCTTTGGCCGACTGGACCAGAAGCGGCGCAATTCAAGCTCATCCCACACAAGATATGGTGGGTGCAAAGCGCAAATCTGTAAAGCAGTTTCTTGGGGATAAGTTCGGGCCCCGTCAGCCCCCGCGCTTGTCGCGCAGCCGGGCGAACCATTCGACGCGTTTTTTCAGGTCGCGTTCGAACCCGCGTTCGACGGGCTGATACAGGACCGGGCGCTTCATGCCGTCGGGGAAGTAGTTCTGCCCCGAAAACGCATCCTCGGCATCGTGGTCATAGGCGTAGCCTTCGCCGTAGCCCTGTTCCTTCATCAACCGCGTCGGCGCGTTGAGGATATGTTTCGGGGGCGGCTCCGATCCGGTCCGGCGTGCTGCTTCACGCGCGGCCTTGTAGGCGGTGTAGCCAGCATTCGATTTCGGCGCGAGGGCAAGGTAGATCACCGCCTGCGCCAACGCCAATTCACCTTCCGGGCTGCCCAGCCGTTCATAGGTGTTCCAGGCGTCCACGCAGAAAGCCTGCGCCTGCGGGTCGGCAAGGCCGATATCCTCGACCGCCATCCGGGTCAGGCGCCGCGCCAGATAGCGCGGGTCCTCGCCGCCCTCCAGCATGCGNNTTGTGCAGCGCCGAAATCAGGTTGTAGTGTTCATCGCCGGATTTGTCGTATTTCGCCGCCCGCCGCATCAGGCGCGTGCCCAGTGCCTCTGGCGTGAGCGGCGCGGCGATCTTCCAGCCCGAAACCTGCTCGACCAGGTTCAGAAGCGCGCGACCGTCGCCATCCGCCATCTCAAGAAGTTGTTCCCGCGCCGGGCCGGTCAGCGGCAAGGCCCGCCCCAGCGCCTTTTCGGCCCGCTGCGCGAGCCGCTCCAGATCCGTCAGCGACAGGCGTTGCAGCACGATCACCTGCGACCGGCTGAGAAGTGCGGCGTTCAACTCGAACGAGGGGTTTTCGGTGGTGGCGCCGACCAGAAGGATGGTGCCATCTTCCATATGCGGCAGGAAGCTGTCCTGCTGCGCCTTGTTGAAGCGGTGGATTTCATCGACGAACAGCAACGTCCCCCCGCCCTGCCGCCGCCGCAGCCGGGCCGTGTCGAAGACCTTGCGAAGTTCAGGCACCCCCGAAAAGATCGCGCTGATCTGCACGAAGGCAAGATCGGTTTCATGGGCCAGAAGCCGCGCGATCGTCGTCTTGCCCACCCCCGGCGGACCCCAGAGAATCAGCGACGACAGGTTCCCCGAGGCAAGCATCGCACCCAAGGGCCCTTCGGGTCCAAGGACATGTTCCTGCCCTATGACCTCGGACAGCGCGACGGGGCGAATCCGGTCGGCCAGCGGACGGGGGCCGCTGGTCCTGGTCGGTTCGGATTGGTCAAACAGATCGGCCATGCGCCGCAGGCTAACGCCTTGGCCCGGCAGACGGAAGGGCCGCTGCGGCGGCCCTGGCGCAGCCTAGTGGAACTGCTTGGCGAAGTTCATGGCGACGACCTGGTTCTCGATCCCGTCGATCACCATGACCGGGCCCATCGCCGTCATGTCCACGCCAACCCGGCCCGCCCAACGCGGCCAGTTCGCGGCAAGCAGCGTTAGACAGATGCGGGCCCCCAGCGCGCGGGAGGACACGGCGATTTCCTTGATCAGCCGAGCGTGAACCTTGCGGCGCATGCTGGCCGGAACGTCATGCGCGACAAACAGGCGCGAGCTTTCCCAGATGTCATCGGCAACCGGCGCCTCTTCGTAAAGCAGCTCCGAAGGGATCGTATCCAGAAGCCCCCGCTGCGCGTCGCGGATCATGTAGCTGTAGATGCCGCACTTCGTCGTCGTCGGCGTCAGGCGGTTCGACGCGAGCACTTGCCCCGTCTCGTCATGCACGACAATCCAGCGACTGGCCGGAGTGTCGTACTGGTCATATTCCATCCCGTTTGCTTCGGGGAGGTCCCATTGATTGCGAACGATGAAGGTTTCCCTTCTGGCCCGCAGCATATTGGCGAAAAGCTCCCCGTGGTTGTGGAGATTTTCGAAAGAAAGTGTCGTCGCGAACATGTCTGCCCCTCATGTTTTTCGCCGTTTCTTACCTGCCTTCACCCAAAGCAGTCGTACTTGTCACAGGAACCTGTAGTCCTTTGCCCGTTGAATGGCCTCCGCCGTCGTCCGCGCCATAAGCCGCAAACGCGCCGAGTTCAGCCGCGCCTTCAGCGCACTTTCCGAAATCCCCAGCCGATTCGCAGCCGCCGCGTGGCGTTCCCCTGCTGCGATGCACTTCAGGGCCTCGATCTGCGCCTTGGTCAGATCGGGGGTCTCGGTCATGTCGTGAAGCTGATGCACAATACGCTCAGCCGCACGAATTTCATCATCGTTAAATTCACGGTCATCGCGCGCGATGCTGGAAATGGTGCGGGAAGCGATCGGTCCGCAGGAAAAGGTCACCCCGTAGCGCAGGCCGAAATTCGCCGCCTCGTCGAACAGGCCGAACGGATCCGGCAGCCGCGGATCGCTCCATCGGATCCAGCCGGTCGTTGAAAACCCCCAGGCCGTCATCGGATCGCGCAGGACATAACCATTGTTGGTGTAATGGTCGGTCCAAGTCGGATCATAGGTCTGGAACGAGATCAGCGGCGAGGTAAAACGGATATGAAGCCCGACGAAATAGCCTTTCGGGGCCAGCGCTTCGAGCTGCTTGAGCTCTCTATCGAACATAGTCTTCTCGAACATGTCTTTATTGATAAGTTGCACGAAGACCGGTCAACCATAAATTGTGATATGCCTCGTAGTATTTCGTCACATGTCTCATATCAACCCCCAACGCATGGCCCATAATTGGGCGTGAACTCATAAAAAAATGACCTCTCAAGGTCAGGAAATGCATCAGGCGGGCAGAGGGTCGAATTGTCTACACTCTGACGGCTCAACATGACACAACCAATGCGATACTCTGTCGCAAAGGCGAAACATCCCTAACAATTGCCTGACAATAGGGGCCAGAACATGAAAAAACCCCGCCGTAGGAACGGCGGGGCTGAAATTTTTGACCTTTTTCAGGCGATCAGTCGTTCGCGGCTTCTGCTTCAAGGCGGGCCTTGTCGGCAGCGCCCTTGGCCGAAGCGTCGCGGTCGACCAGCTCAATGATCGCCATCGGCGCCATGTCGCCATAGCGGAAGCCGGCCTTCAGGATGCGGACGTAGCCGCCCTGGCGGTCCTTGTAGCGGACACCCAGCACGTCGAAGAGCTTCTTGACGTGGATGTCCTGCTTCAGCTGCGAATCGGCCTGGCGGCGGGCATGCAGGTCGCCGCGCTT
>DJWG01000112.1 GCA_002440945.1 Rhodobacteraceae bacterium UBA6236
GCTTGTCGGTGCCCAGGAACACATCCTTGAACTGCACCAGGCCAGAGTTGGTGAACATCAGCGTCGGGTCGTTGCGCGGCACCAGCGGGCTGCTGTCGACGACGCGGTGGCCGTTGCGCTGGAAGAAATCTAGAAACGTCGACCGGATATCGTTCAAACTGGGCATGGCGGGGCCTTTCGGGCAGTCCTTGGCGTGCTGGGATTTCCGTTTAGCGCCCGTTCCTGCCCCTGTCCAGAAAGCGTTGCGGCCATGGCACAGACGGCCCCCGAAGGGGCCGCCCGCAAAGCTTCCGCAGGTGCGGTCACAGGATCAAAGCGCGCCCTTCTCAATCTCGGAGGCGATGTGGTCGGCCTGCCGGATCGCCAGCGCCACGATGGTCAGCGTCGGGTTTTCGGACGCGCCGGTGGTGAACTGCGACCCGTCCGAGATGAACAGGTTCGCGATGTCATGCGTCTGGCCCCATTTGTTGACGACGCCCAGCCGCGGGTCTTCCGACATGCGGTTGGTGCCAAGGTTGTGGGTCGAGGGATAGGGCGGCGTGGGCAGGACCCGCGTGGCGCCGACCGCCTCGTAGATCTTGCGGCCCTGGGCATAGGCGTGCTTGCGCATCGCCACGTCGTTCGGGTGGTCGCTGAAATGCACATCCGGCACCGGCAGGCCGAACTTGTCCTTGACGGCGGTGTTCAGCGTCACCCGGTTGGTTTCCTGGGGCATGTCTTCGCCCACGATCCACATGCCGGCCATGTTTTCATAGCTGTCGAGCGCGGTGGTGAATTCGCGCCCCCAGGACCCCGGATCAAGGAAGGCCGCCATGAAGGGGATGCCAAGCGCCAGCGTTTCCAGTTCATACCCGCCGACGAAGCCGCGCGACGGATCGTGGCGCGCCTCATCCTGCACGATCCCGGCCATGGTGGTTCCGCGCCACATGCGGACCGGCTTGTCGAAGGTCGCATAGACCGATCCGGTGACGTGGCGCATGTAGTTGCGCCCCACCTGGCCCGAGCTGTTTGCAAGCCCGTTCGGGAACATCGTCGAGGCCGAGTTGAGCAAAAGCCGCGGGCTTTCGATGGTGTTGCCCGCCACGCAGACCAGCCGCGCCTTCTGGGTCTGCTCTTTTCCTTCCTTGTCGATATAGGTGACGCTGACGATCTGGCCCTTGTCGTTGTGGTTGATCTTCGTCACATGGCAGTGGTCGCGGACCTCAAGGTTGCCGGTCGCCTCGCCACGCGGGATCTCGGTATAGGCGGACGACCACTTGGCGCCCCATTTGCAGCCCTGAAAGCAGAACCCGGTCTGCTGGCAGGCGTTGCGGTCATCCCGCTCGACCGAGTTGATGGCCATGCGGCCGGTGTGGACTTCCTTGTAGCCGATAGCCTTGGCGCCCTTCTCCAGCACCTTGAAGTTGTTGTTGCCCGGCAGGCCGGGGCGATCGCCGGTGCGCGTCACGCCCAGCTTTTCCTCGGCCTTGTCATACCAGGGCGCCATTTCGGCGCTGTCGATGGGCCAGTCCAAGAGGTTCGCGCCCAGGACCGGACCATAGGTCGAGGCCGCCTTCCATTCATGGTCCTGGAACCGCAGTGACGCCCCCGCCCAGTGGATGGTCGTGCCGCCCACCGCTTTCACGATCCAGGCAGGAAGGCCGGAAAAGTCCTTGGCCACCCGCCAGTCGCCGCTGGTCGTGCGCGGGTCGAGCCAGGCCAACTGGCCGAAGCTGTCCCATTCATCGTTGATGTAATCCTCGGGCAGGTAGCGCCCGCCCGCTTCCAGCGTCACGACCTTGACGCCCTTTTGCGCCAGTTCGTTCGACAACACCCCACCCCCGGCGCCAGAGCCGACGATGACCACGACGCTGTCGTCACTCAGATCGAATTTCGCAACCATGATCCGCCCTCCCCTTCAAAGCCAGTTGATGTCGTCGAAGCCGCGGGCAATGTAGCCGCCCTTCGAGAAGCTCTCGCCCTCATAACCAAAGAGCGGCCAGACGGCTTTCTGGTTGTAAAGTCCGGTCACAAGACCGCCACGGATCTTCTGGAAGAAGGCGCTTTGTTCCATGCCGCGCAGAAGCTTCACGCGGTCGGCCTCCCACCCGGCGTCAAGGTAATTGGCAAAGCCCGCGCCCTCTGCCGCGCCGTTCAGGGCGGCGATGCCGGCCTCGATCTCGGCAGCGGCTTCCTCGCTGTCATAGCCCTTCACCGCCTCGACGTAGTTTTCGGTCGGGATGCGGTCATGCGGGTAGATGTCGCGCGCCATCTGCACGAGCGTCGCGAAGGTCTCGGGCTTCAGTTTCGTCGTCTCGTAGGCCCAGGCGGCATCGGGCGCGGCGATGAAGCCGGTGCCCAGAACCATCGCCGCCGCCCCCGCCGCGACCGAACGCGACAGCAACTGACGACGGGTCATGCCCTGACGGGTGATCGTCTGTGTCATGGTTTCCTCCCTGTGTTTGATTGGGGCCGTCCCCTCCCGAAGGACGGCCCGGTCGTTCGTCTAGAGGTAGCGGCCCCCGCGCTGCAGGACCTCGATCTGGTAACCATCCGGGTCCGCGATGAAGAAGAAGCGCGCGATCACCGTGCCGCCGGGGGCGAAATCGACGATCTTGCGCGGCTGAAGACCCGCGGCCTCCATCCGCGCATGTTCGGCCGCCACATCGGGAACCGACATCGCCAGATGGCCGTAGCCGTTGCCCAGGTCATAGGGTTCGGTCCGGTCCTTGTTGACGGTCAGCTCCACCTCGAAGGTGCTGTCGGAATTGCTCAGATAGACCAGCGTGAAGGTCTCGAAGTCCATCCGTTCGGCGACCTTCATCCCGAAGGCCTTGTCATAGAAGTCAAGCGAGCGTGCCTCGTCCAGCACGCGGATCATGGTATGGATGGCCTTTGCCATGCGGGGTCTCACCTTTTTCCTGCGTCGTTCCGGCGGCGTCTGCGCACCGGCGGTCAGGGAAAGAGTGGAGCCTTGGATCGGGGGCTTGGTAGTAACATGTTACGACACCCCCCGAGAATTCCACGGAAATCCGCGCTATTCCGCCGCCATCAGGCGATGGCCGGGCAGGTCGGCGCGAAGGTTGTCCTGCCGGGCATTGTCCAGGTGGACAAGGCAGGTGCAGCGCAGGAGCGATGTGAAATTCGTGGGCTCGCCATGCAGTTCCAGCACCTCGGAATGCAGCTTCGACACGAAGGCAGGGGTCGAACAGCCCTCGCCCGCGGCGATGGTGTCGAGGATGTCCCAGAAGGATTGCTCCAACCGGATCGAGGTGCTTTGCCCGTTCAGGCGCATGTGCCGGGTCTGCATCCTGTAGCGCGCCGGATCCTGCCCGGCAAACATCCTGCACATCGCTTGAAGTCCTCCCCTCGCGGCCTTGGCCGTTGCCCCCCGGGGATCATGTTCGGACAAAGCGCCCCGCAGGTCAACGACGGCCTGCGGGGCGCGCTGCCCGCGCGTTCGTTCAGGCGCTCAGGCGTTCACGGCTGATCCGGTCGGCCTCGCGGCCATAGACCTCTTCGTAGTGGTCGAATTCGGTTTCGGCCCAGGCGCAGCCTTGCGTGGACGAGCCAAGCGCGGTTGCCAGATCGTCCATCGCCGCCAGCGGCAGCAGCGCGCGGAACACGTCCCAGCCCCGGAAATCGGGGTCGCGGTCAAAGCCCAGCACCTGCCCGCCCAGCCCCGACATCAAGGACACCATCGCCCCCGAATAGACCGAAGGCACATGCACGGTCACCGCCTGGATCGGCTGCAAAAGCACCGGGCCCGCCTTGGACAGCGCCTCGCGCAGGGCCATCTTTCCGGCGGTGCGGAAGGCGAAATCGGAACTGTCGACCGAATGGTGCTTGCCATCCAGAAGCGTGACGGAAACATCCGTCACCGGAAACCCCAAAGGCCCCCGCGCCATCGCCTCGCGCGCGCCTTCCTCGACCGAGGGGATATAATTCCGCGGCACCGCGCCGCCCTTCACCATTTCGGCAAAGGCAAATCCGTCGCCCCGGACCTGCGGGCGGATGGCGATATGCACGTCCGCGAACTGCCCCGCCCCGCCCGATTGCTTGCGGTGGCGATAGGTTTCCTCGTGCTGGCCCGAGATCGTTTCGCGGTATTGCGGCAGCGGCACATGCGACGTCACCTCGACCCCGAAGTCATCGGCCAGAACCGCAAGCACCTGGCGCAGATGCATCGGCCCCTGGACGCCCAGGGTGGCGTGGCCGGTTTCCTCGTCCTGGGTGATGGTCAGCATCGGATCGGCCTCGGCCAACCGCGCAAGCGCCGCCGACAGCCGCACCTCGTCGCGGTCATGGGCCGGCGTGACCACCCGGCGCATCGCGGGCGGACAGCCGTGCGCCCAGGCCGGGACCGGGATCGCCGCGCTCGTCGTGAAAAGATGACCCGCGTTCAGATGATCGGACTTCACCGACAGGCCGACATCCCCCGCCTCCAGATGGTCAAGCCCCGCCTTGCCGCCGATCTCGGCCAGACCGCCAAGGTTCGCGCCACCCAAGGGTTTGCCTACCGCCACGCCATCGGCCAATGCGCGCAGAAGCACACATTTGCCAAGGTGCTTCCTCACCTCGGCATCGAAGCCCACCGCCAGTGCCTTCGGGTCCAGCCGGTCGCGCAGGGCATCGACCTGCGGCGTTTCGTGCCGCAGCGCCTTCATCAGGCGCGTGACGCCGTTCATATGCGAGGCGGCGCCAAGGAAAGCGGGCAGCAGGACGTTGTCCGCCGTTTCGCGCTGCGCGATCTGGTAAAGCGCGCCGGTGGCGGGTTCGTGTTCCTCGATCAGTTCTTCCAGAAGCGCGTCGTCATATTCCGACATATGTTCCAGAAGCGCGGCGCGGGCCTCGTGTTCGCGGTCCGCCTCGGACTGCGGCAGCTCGACCAGCACCGAGGATTGCCCATCCCGGTAGCGCCAGGCCCGTTCGGAAATCAGGTCGACGGCGCCCACGATCTTGCCATCCTCGCGGATCGGGATCTGGCGCAGCACGATGGTATGGCCGGTATAGGCCTGCAAGGACGCGACCACGTCACGGATGCGGCCCTTCGCGGCGTCGATGCGGTTGATGAAGATCAGGCAGGGCGTTTTCGAGGCCTCGATCGCCCGCAGATAGGGCGCGGCCAGCACGGCCTCGTCGGGGTCGGCGGCGACACACAGCACCACGGCGTCCGAGGCCAGCAGCGGGCGCGCCGCCATCCGCGCATATTCCGGCCCCCCGGCCAGATCCAGCGCGCACCAGGGCTCGCCCAGGTAGGTGAAGCGGGTCAGGGTCAGCGGCCCGGCGGTTTCGGATTTCGCGGGATGCCCGTCCAAGGCGGCAAGTTTACGGATCAGTTCCGACTTGCCCGACTGGGACGGGCCCATAACCGTTACGCAGCGCATGACTTCCTCCGTTTTCCGCATGGTTCGGGCGCGGTAGAAACCGGCCCGGCGGAAAGCGGGCCCTTGCGCCCTTTCCCCGACTGTCTGCCCCCGCGCGCCGCTGGTCAAGGCCCCCGGTCAGGAGCCGGAGAGAGTGCGGGGCCGAAGCGGCCCGATGCCCGGACCGCAGGCGCCATCACCCTTGGGAAAATTTGACGGAACTTTCGGCAAGACGGGGTGTTGGGGGATCACAAGCATCCAGAAAGCGCGACGCGCATCCAGGTCCCGGAGTTTCAACGATGAAAGGTATCCTTGCCTGGCTGATCGGCATCCCGATCCCGATCATCATCCTGCTTTATCTTGCCCATGTCTTTTGATTTGCCATCGAAACGGACGTCCCTCCCGCTTCGATAGGTTGGCTGCGCTCTTCCCCGCGCAGTCCAAGGCGCAGGCCCCCCAGCCTGCGCCTTTTTCCTTTTTCAGCGGCCGGTGAAGATCGGGCGGCGCTTTTCCAGAAACGCCGCGACGCCTTCGCGGAAATCCGCGCTTTGGCCACAGGCGCCCTGCCCTGCGGCCTCGTGCGCCAGCTGCTCCCCCAGATCGCGGGACCAGCCGGTGCGAAGCGCGGTCTTCAGCGCGCGGTAGGCAACCGTCGGGCCGGACGCCAGATGCGCCGCCCGGTCGCGCCAGTGGCTGTCGAAACCGGCATCCTCCACCGCTTCCCAGATCATGCCCCAGTCGGCGGCCTGCCGCGCCGGGATCTTGTCGGCAAAAAGCATCGCCCCCATCGCCCGCGCCATGCCCACCTGCCGGGGCAGCCAGAAGGTGCCGCCCGCGTCGGGCATGAGGCCGATCCGCGTGAAGGCCTGGATGAAGCTTGCGCTTTCGCAGGCGATCACCACATCGGCGGCCAGCGCGAGGTTCGCCCCCGCCCCCGCCGCCGCGCCATTGACGGCGGCGATGGTAGGCACCGGGCAATCGGTGATCGCGGCCAGCATGGGTTCATATTCGTCGCGCAGGGCCGCCTCGAAATCCAAGGCCCCGTCCGTCGGCGCATCCGCCAGATCCTGCCCCGAACAGAAGGCGCGCCCCACCCCCGTCAGGACCACGCAGCGCGCCTCAGCCCCTGCGGCCTTGAGCGCGGCGGTCAGTTCCAGCCGCATGGCGGCGTTGATCGCGTTCATCACCTCGGGCCGATTGAGCGCGATGATGCGCACGGCGCCTTCATCGGTGACGGTGATCGTCGAATGGGTCATGGCCGTGTCTTTCCTTTGGCGGCGTCACTTCTCGAGGATGTCGCGAAGCCTCGCCTGTTCCTCGGGGCTCAGGCCCTCCACCACAGGCTCGGGCGCCGCTCCACGGCGGCGCAGATAGCCGAAGGCCACCGCCAGCGCGACCAGCAGCAAGGACGGCCCCGCGAGCCACAGGATCAGGTTCGACCCCGAGGCGCGGGGCTTGAACAGCACGAATTCCCCGAAGTGCTTGACGATGTAGTCGACCACCTGCGTGTCGCTGTCGCCCGCCACCAGCCGTTCGCGCACCGCAAGCCGCAGGTCGCGCGAGATCGGCGCATTCGATTCGTCGATGTTCTCGCCCTGACAGACCGGACAGCGAAGGGTCTGGGAAATCGCCCGGGCGCGCGCTTCCAGCGCCGCATCGGGCAGCACCTCGTCCGGCTGGACGGCGTGAACCGGCCCCGCCAGCACCAGGGCCAGGATCAGAAGACGAAACAGGCGCATCATTCGGCAGCCACCGCACGGGCGCGGACCTTGGCCGCCCCGGCCGCCACCCGCCAGCGCCGGTCGCTGAGGCTGACGATTCCGCCCAGGGCCATCAGCAGGCAACCCGCCCAGATCCAGTTGGTGAAGGGTTTGATGTAGCTCCGCACCGCCCAGCCGCCGTTTGCCTGCGCATCGCCGATCACCAGGTAGACGTCGCGGAAGACCCCCTTGTCGATTGCGGCCTCGGTCGTGGGCATGGACTGCACCGGATAGACCCGCTTTTCGGGGTAAAGCACCGCAACCTGGCGACCGTCGCGCTTCACCAGCATCGTCGCCATGGTCGAGGTGTAGTTCGGCCCCTGCACCTTGTCGACGGATTGCAGCGTGATGTCATAGCCGCCCAGCGTGAAGCTCTCGCCGGTCTTGGCCACCCGGATGTCCTCGACGCTCCAGGCCAGCAGAAGCGAGATGCCGATCACCGTGACGCCAAGCCCGCCGTGCGAGATCACGCGCCCCCAGTCCGCCCGCGGCAGCCGCACAAGCCGCCCCAGACGGTTGCCCCCCGACCCGGTGCGCAGATAGGCATCCATGACGGCGCCGAAGACGACCCAGGCACCAAGCGCCGCGCCGATGGGTGCCAGCGCGCTTTGCCCGGTGCCCACCGCATAGGCCAGCGCGGCGACGGCCAGCGCCAGCACCATGGGCACCGCCATCTGCCGCGACGCGCGCGCAATAGACCCGCGTTTCCACGGCAGGACCGATCCGATGGGAAGGATCAGCGCCAGCCCCACGAAAAACGGCGTGAAGGCGGTGTTGAAGAAGGGCGCGCCCACCGAAAGCGTCCGCCCAAAGGCCATTTCGGAAAACAGCGGCCACAGCGTTCCGATGAACACGACGAAAGCCGAAACCGCCAGAAGGACGTTGTTCAGGACCAGCGCGCTTTCGCGGCTGACGATCCCGAAGACTCCCCGCGCCTGCATCGCCTGCGCCCGCGCCGCAAACAGCGTCAGCGCCCCGCCCACGAAGATCGCAAGGATCGCCAGAATGAAGATCCCGCGTTCGGGGTCGCTTGCGAAGGAATGGACCGAGGTGATGACGCCCGAGCGCACGATGAACGTGCCCATCAGCGAAAATCCGAAGGCGAGGATCGCCAGAAGGATCGTCCAGGCCTTCAGCGCCTCGCGCTTCTCGACGACGATGGCGCTGTGCAGCAACGCGCAGGCGAACAGCCACGGCATCAGGCTGGCGTTTTCCACCGGATCCCAGAACCAGAATCCGCCCCAGCCAAGTTCATAATAGGCCCACCAGGACCCCATCGCGATGCCGATGGTCAGGAACATCCAGGCCGCCAGCGTCCAGGGCCGCACCCAGCGCCCCCAGGCCGCGTCGATCCGCCCCTCGATCAGCGCGGCGACGGCGAAGGAGAAGGACATGCTCATCCCCACATATCCGAGGTACAGAAACAGCGGATGGAAGGCCAACCCCGGATCCTGCAGAAGCGGGTTCAGGTCGCGCCCGTTCAGCGGCGGCTCGGCCAGACGCAGGAAGGGGTTCGATGTGAACAGGATGAAGGCATAGAAGGCCGCGCCCACCATCGCCTGCACCGACAGCACCCGCGCCTGCAATTCACGCGGCAGCGCCTGCCCGAACCAGGCCGCCGTCGCCCCGAACAGCGCGAGGATGAACACCCACAGAAGCATCGACCCTTCGTGGTTCCCCCAGACACCCGCAACCTTGTAAAGCATCGGGATCGCGGTGTGCGAGTTTTCATAGACCAGCTTCAGCGAGAAGTCCGAGGTCACGAAGGCATTGGTGAGCGCCGCGAAACTGAGGCCCGACAGCAGCATCTGGATCGTGGCGGCGGGCGCCCCCACGGCCATTCCGGCGCGCCAACCGGTGGTGGCGCCGATCATCGGCAGGACCGCCTGCACGATGGCAACGGCGAAGGCGAGGATGAGGGCGAAATGTCCGAATTCTGCGATCATGATGAACCACCATACCGGCCCCGGTGGCAAAGGGAAATGGCCCGCGGACCGGACAGCCTGTCGCAGCCTTTCAAACCCTTGCGATCCGGGCTCGGCATCGCGGGTGGTGCAAATCCGGCCCCAAGCCGCTAGAACAGCGCGAGAAAGAACGATGGAGGCGGGCGTGGCGGCGCGGGACAGGACAGCGGTGGTGATCGTGGCGGCGGGGCGCGGCACGCGGGCGGGGGACGGCCTGCCGAAGCAGTGGCGCGATCTGGCGGGCGTTCCGGTGCTGGCGCGCAGTGTTGCGGCCTTTCGCGGATTTGCGCGGGTGATTGTCGTTTTGCACCCCGAAGACATGGCGCGGGGGCTTTCGCTTTTTCAGGGCCGCGTGGTTCTGGTCGCCGGGGGCGCGACGCGTGACGAAAGCGTGCGCAATGCGCTGGAAACCCTTGATGGTTCCGGGCTTACGCATGTGTTGATCCACGACGGCGCGCGGCCTCTGGTTTCGGACCGGGTGATCGATGGCGTTCTGGCGGCGCTCGACGGGGCGCCCGGGGCAGCGCCGGCGCTGGCGGTGACTGATTCCCTCTGGCGCGGCGAAAACGCGCGCGTTCTTGGCACCCATCCCCGCGACGGGCTTTTCCGCGCCCAGACCCCGCAGGGCTTTGACCTTTCGGCAATCCTCGCCGCCCATCGCAGTCACCCCGGCGGCGCGACCGATGACGTGGCGGTGGCGCAGGCGGCGGGGCTTGACGTCGCCATCACCGAAGGCGAGGAGAAGAACATCAAGATCACCTGGCCCGAGGATTTCGTCCGGGCCGAAAAGCTGCTGGGCAAGGACGGGGCGCGCATGGATATCCGGTTGGGCAATGGCTATGACGTCCATGCCTTCTGCGAGGGCGATCATGTCATGTTGTGCGGCGTGCGGGTGCCGCATGACCGCGGGCTTCTGGGCCATTCGGACGCCGATGTGGGAATGCATGCCCTGACCGATGCGATCTACGGCGCGCTGGCCGAAGGCGACATCGGCCGCCATTTCCCGCCGTCCGACCCGCAGTGGAAAGGCGCGGCGAGCGAGATTTTCCTGGCCCATGCCGCCGAATTGCTGCGTGCGAAAGGCTACCGGCTGTCGAACGCGGATGTGACTTTGGTCTGCGAACGCCCGAAGATCGGCCCCCATGCGGTGGCGATGGCCGCGGAACTGGCCCGCATCCTTGGCGTCGCGCCGGATCGGGTCAGCGTCAAGGCCACCACCTCGGAACGGCTGGGCTTCACCGGGCGCGAGGAAGGCATTGCCGCCATCGCCACCGTGGCGCTGGTTTCCGCATGACCCGGTTGATCACGACCTTTCTGGGCATAGGGCTTCTGCGCCCCGCCCCCGGCACCTGGGGTTCGGCCGTGGCGATCGCGCTGGGCATCCTGATCCATCGCACCGGCCATTTCCCGGCGCTTGCGGTCGCAACCAGCCTGGCCATCGGCCTTGGCTTCTGGGCCGTCGGACGGGAGTTGCGCGACCGCCCCGGCGAAGACCCTTCGGACATCGTCATCGACGAGGTCGCGGGCCAGTGGCTGGCGCTGATGGCGACCTCGGCCGGGTTCTGGATGCGTGGGGCCGACAGCACGACCTTCCCCTGGCCCGCCTGGGTGGTGCCTTTCCTGTTCTTCCGGCTGTTCGACATCTGGAAGCCCTGGCTGGTGGGCCGGGCCGACCGGCGCCACGACCCGGCGGGGGTGATGCTTGATGACCTTTGGGCCGGGGTCTTCGCGGGTGTGGCTTCGGTCGCGGCGGCGGGGATCTACCACGCGGTGATCTTCGCATGACGCGCGCGGCTGATGTCCTGTCGGCGGCGCGGACCAAGGGCGTGATGATCGCCACCGCCGAAAGCTGCACCGGCGGGCTGATTGTCGGCGCGCTGACCGAAGTGCCCGGATCGTCAGACGTGGTCGATCGCGGCTTCGTCACCTATTCGAATGCCGCCAAGATCGAGATGCTGGGCATCCGGCCCCAGACCCTTGCAGACTTCGGCGCGGTGAGCGAGGAGATCGCCCGCGAAATGGCCGAAGGCGCGCTGGCCCGGTCGAACGCCGCGCTGAGCGTCGCCGTGACCGGGATCGCAGGCCCCGGCGGATCGGAACACAAGCCCGAGGGCCGGGTCTGCTTTGGCCTCGCCCGGCAGGGGCAGCCGACCCGGACCGAAACCCGCGACTTCGGCGCGCTTGGCCGCGCGAAGGTCCGCGCCGCGACCGTCGATCATGCGCTGGCGCTGCTGTTGCGGGCGCTTACAGGCTCTTGACCGGCCTTCGGTTCCAGCTCTGCCTCGGCGTCACGCGGCATCTCGGCCACCGTTGCCGGAATGCGGATCACGGTGACGTTGCAGGGCGCCTCGGCCACCACCTGGCTTGAAACCGACCCCAGATAGCGCCGCGTCGTCGAATGGCCGCGCGCGCCCATCAGGATATGGTCGACCTGCGTCGACCGCGCATAGTCAAGGATCGCCGATCCGGGATCGGGGCCTTCGAGCACCGTGAAGGTCAGCCGGCCTTCCTCCAGATCCAGCCCCTGTGCCCAGGCCTTCAGCGCCACAAGCCGCGAGACATGCAGGTTGGTGCCGAATTCATCCACCGTCGGGTCGATGCCGATGCGCGCCGTCTTGATGACGTTGACGCATGCCACCCGCGCATCGGGTTCCGTGACCAGCATCCGCAGCGCCGTCCTGCGCAGACGGCCCGCCAGCGGCTCCATCTCGGGCGACAGGTCCACGGCCACCAGGATGATCGGCGCATGGTCGATCTGCGCCCCGGTCGTCGGCAGGGGCGTGTCGAACTGCCTGACCCGTCGCATCCGCCACCAGCGTTTCAGGACCACGCCGAACCTGTCCCGCGCCAGTTTCTGCGCCCGCGCCGTCAGCTTCACCTGATCGGGGTTCTGCAGATCGAACAGAAGCTGCGCCGCCGACTGGTAGCGCCGCGCCGGATCGACCTCCAGTGCGCGGAGGATGATCTCCTGCAAGGCGGGCGGGATTTCGGGGCGGAGGGAGCGCGGCGGCTCCGGGTCGCGCCAGAGGCGCTTGCGCACCCCCTTCAGGCGTTCCGGCCGGCCAAAGGGCATCTTGCCGGTCGCCAGTTCATAGATCATCGCCCCCAGCGCGAAGACATCGCTGCGCAGGTCGTTGCGCTGGTGCAGGTATTGTTCCGGCGCGATATAGGGGAAGGTGCCCATCGGAATGGTGAATTCCTCGGCCAGAAGGTCGGGCAGATGGTCGTGGCGCGACAGGCCATAGTCGATGACGACGACCGTCCCGTCGGGACGTTCAAGGAAATTGTCGGGCTTCAGGTCCAGGTGGATGACGTGCTGGCGATGCAGCTCATGCACCGCCGAGGCCATGCGCGCCGAAAGGTCCATCACCTCGGCCAAGGGGCGCGGGGCGGTGCCGAACCGTTTCAGGAAGGACTCGCCCGGGATCCGCTCGGTCACGATATAGGGCATGACGGCGAAATCCCCCGTCCCCATCACGCGCGGCACATGCGGGCCGGTCAGGCGCGGCATGATCATCTGTTCGACCTCGAACCCGACGATGGTCGGGCCGTCATAGCCATCGAGGATCGTCGGCACCTTCATCACCATGGGCGTGCGATGCAGCGGATGTGTCACCGCCCAGATCGTGGCGAAACCGCCCTTGTGGAGCTGTTCGCCCAAGGTGAAACC
Organism: Rhodobacteraceae bacterium UBA6236; assembly: GCA_002440945.1. The sequence continues at coordinate 12,740 of DJWG01000112.1, forward strand.
GTCGATCTGAAGCCCCGTCCGCGGCCTTGTGCGCATCTATTCCCCCAGCTCCAGCCGCCGCGCCAGGCCCTCGGGCAGCCCCGCCGCCCGCATCCGCGCCGCGACTGCCGCCGTGTCATAAGCGACGCGGCGAAAGGTCAGTTCGTTGCGATCCGTGTCCAGAAGCGCCCATCCCGCCTGCGGCACCCCGTCACGCGGCTGGCCGACCGATCCCACCACCGCCAGCCAGCGGCGCGACCGGATCAGCGGCGCCGGCTGGCCCATCGGGATCTTCTGGCTTTTCACCGCGCCCGACAGATCGCAGCTCATCAGCGCCGGCACATGGACATGGCCGCAGAGGATCACCCGCGCGTCGGAGACGCGGAAGGACGGCATCGCCTTGTGGTCCGAAGTGACGTAGATCCAGTCGCCCGGATCATTCACGCTGGCATGGACGAGCTGGAGATCGTCGACCGTCAGGGTCATCGGCAGCGCCGCAAGCCAGGCGGCCTGTTCCGGCGTCAGCCTTGGCCGCGTCCAGTCGATGACGGCCCGGGCCGAGGCATTCATGGGCTGGTCATTCCTCGCGATGGCGTGGTCATGGTTGCCCTTCACCACGAGCGCGCCCGCTTCGGCCAGCGTCCTGATCCGGTCCACGCACCATTCCGGGTCCGGTCCATAGCCGACGATATCGCCCAAGACCGCGATCCGGTCGGCGCCCCTTTGCGCCGCATCCGCCAGAACCGCGGCGAGCGCGTCCCGATTGGCATGGATGTCGGTCAGCACCGCCAGCCGCATGAACCTCCCCTTCCCTTCGCTCCGGCGGTCGTTGGCGGTCTGGGGCCGCCTTCACGTCGCACGGTGGTTGGTGTCGCGGAGTATGTGCTGCAAGTTCCGCCGGTCACAAGGCCGGAACGCCGCTGCCCTTGCGACCCGTCGGCGCACCTCCGGTCTACCCAACCCCGCAACCCAACCCCGCAACACAGGCGGCGGAACGCTGCGCATGGCTCGCCGACACTGGCGAAAATCCGCTGTCGGCCGCATGATCAAATGACCATCGGCGGAAATCCCCTGCCCACGATGCGGCATTGCGGCAACACCTTGCCGTGCACAATTCCGCTGATTGACCCCAACTGGTCGTGGTCGTAGCCAGATCAGCAACAAAAGACAGCTTTCCGGGGGACTGACTTCGATGGCCATTTCAGAAGATCTCATCAACCGTCTTGACGGAGAGGCCGGGCGCTTCCTGCTGGATCGCGCCCGGGCCGGACGCAAACGCGCCCTCGAACACATCACAACCTATGCCGTGACGCTGACCCTGGACGGCCAGACGACCTGGGAAGAAATCTTCAACCTGCCGCCGACGCTTGAACAGGTCGCGGCCCGCGCCGGATCGCAGGTCTTCGTTCTGGGGATGCGCAAACGCCGGAAGGGCCTGACCGGCCGTTTCTTCGCGGCACTGGTGGCGTGAGCAGCGGCCCCAACCCGCGCCAGATATCCCACCCTGGGAAGTGATCTCATCAACAGGAAAAGACCCGATCCGAAGACCGGGTTCTGATATCGCGCAAGACCGGAACGTGAACGACCGGGGATCTACCCCCAGACCGCCTCGAATTCGCGCCATTCGCCCTTCGACATGCCAGAGCTTTCCTGGGTCACGACCTCACCCGCAAGGCGGCGCTTCAGGACCTCGACCGCGCGACCGCTGAGGGTCACGCCGCCAAGTCGGTAATCCTCGAAGGCGGCATAGGCGGCGGGAACCCAATCCTTGACGATCGCGCACATCGCCTGGGCATAGGCGCGGATTTCATACTGCGCATGGGTGTCGGCCCGCAGGCGCAGGAAGTGGAACAGGTTGTGAAGGTCGGTCTTCCAGTACCACTGCGTGTAGACATTGGCGGGCAGGTTCATCCGCGCCAGTTCCCTCGCAAGGCCGAGTTTCCCGGTCGCCTCATCCGGGGTCAGCATGTCTTCGTAATGGTCATAGGCGCGCATCGCATCGGCCTTGAGGATGTCGAGCACCCTCGCCGCCTCATCGCCCTCCAGAAGCGCGCCGCGGCCCTGATTGTTGACTTGCGACTGCGCGGCAAGGTGTTCGGGCGCCGGGATGTAGAATTCCCGTTCAAGGATCGAATAGCGCGCCGAATATTCGTTCACGTTCGCGGTCCGGTGGCGAATCCACTGCCGGGCGACGAAGACCGGCAGCTTGACGTGGAACTTCACCTCGCACATCTCGAACGGGGTCGAGTGCCAGTGCCGCATCAGGTAGCGGATCAGACCTTCGTCATTCTGGACGGCCTTGGTGCCGCGGCCGTAGCTCACGCGGGCGGCCTGGGTGATGGCGCTGTCGTCGCCCATGTAGTCGATGACCCGGATCAGCCCGTGGTCCAGAACCGGATAGGCGGTGTAAAGATGCGCCTCCATCCCCGGGGCGGTGGCGCGGAGCGTGCTGCGCTCAAGGCTCCGGGCCTCGGCGATCTCGGCCTGTTGTTCCGGGGTCAGGGTCATGGGGCGGCCTCCGTGCGCGGGTTCATGGTGCCGACTTATAATGCGGAATGCGTCCCTCGCCAGTCCATAAAGCCTTCGCCGCCGGTGACGACTGGCACATTTTCCCACCCTTTGCTACCGTCCTGCCATCCCAACAGGAGGCGCCCATGACGATCCGCTATCTGCACACCATGGTCCGGGTGCTGGACCTCGAGAAGTCGATGGAGTTCTACCGCCTGCTCGGCCTCACAGAGATCAAGCGTTACGACAGCGAACAGGGCCGCTTCACGCTGGTCTACCTCGCGGCCCCGGATCAGCCGGAAACGCCGCTGGAGCTGACCTGGAACTGGGATGGTGACACGGGCCTGCCTTCGGACAGCCGGCATTTCGGCCACCTCGCCTATGAGGTCGACAACATCTACGACACCTGCGCCTTCCTTCAGTCGAAGGGCGTGACCATCAACCGTCCGCCGCGCGATGGCCGGATGGCTTTTATCCGGTCGCCCGACAATATCTCGATCGAGATTCTCCAGCGTGGCGCGGCGCTCGATCCGGCGGAACCGTGGCTGAGCATGGAAAACACCGGCCATTGGTAGGCCGGCGCCTCTGTCCCGGCGGGGTCAGTAGATGTAGCGGATCTGGTCGGTCCAATAGCGTTCCAACCGGCGGAGGTTCGCATTCACCTCGCCGAGGTCCGACAGGCCCAGCACGGCTTTGGCGACGATCCCTTCGGCATGGCGGCGGAACAGCGCCGCCACCAGATCGCGCAACTCGATCCCCCGCGGGCTCAGCCGCACGCGGACGGACCGGCGGTCGATTTCCGACCGTTCGTGCAGCATGTAGCCGGCTTCCACCAGCTTCTTCAGGTTGTAGCTGACGTTCGACCCCTGATAGTAGCCGCGCGATTTGAGTTCGCCTGCCGTGACTTCGTTTCCGGCGATGTTGAACAGAAGCAGCGCCTGCACGGCGTTGATTTCCATGATGCCAAGGCGGTCGAATTCGTCCTTGATGACGTCAAGCAACAGCCGGTGCAGCCGTTCGACCAGCGCCAGCGTTTCCAGATACTGCGGCAGCACCCCTGCGCGGGTGTCTGGCAGGGGCTCATGCAGGGACATCCCCAACCTCCTCGTTCATTCCGACTGGCAGGCAGAATGGCAACGAAGGGCGAACATTCCGTTAAGCGTGACAGAACAGGCCGCGCGGCCTGTTGCGGGCCGCCCCGCGCACAAGACCGGCGGTCAGCGCAGCCTTGCGCGGGCGAAATCGCCGATCCGCGCGATCAGGTCCGAATGGGCCGGGGGAACCGCCTGCGCGCCGGTGATCCAGGGATAAAGATCCTGGTCGTTTTCCGACAAAAGCGCGTCATAGGCCAGCAATTCGGCCTCGGTCAGCTGCGCAAGGTTCGCATCCGCGAAGGGTCCAAGGATCAGGTCCATTTCCTTGGTTCCGCGCCGCCAGCTGCGCATCGTCAGCCGTTTCAGCCGGGATTCGGCGGTTTCTACGCGCTCGGGTGTCGCAGGAGAGGTCATCGGGGGGCATTCCGGCTTGAAGGGGATTGGCGATGGTCTTATGGCATGGCCCCGCCAAGATCAAACCGGAGTCCTTGCCATGGCCTTTCTGTCCGACACTCTCGCGCGGGTCAAACCCTCGGCCACCATCGCCGTCACCAACAAGGCGCGCGAGCTGAAGGCAGCGGGCCGCGACATCATCGGCCTCGGCGCCGGAGAGCCCGATTTCGACACGCCGCAGAACATCAAGGACGCCGCCAAGCGCGCCATCGACGAAGGCAAGACGAAATACACCGCCGTCGACGGTATCCCCGAACTGAAAGAGGCGATCTGCGCCAAGTTCAAGCGCGAGAACGGCCTGACCTATACCCCCGCGCAGGTGAGCGTCGGGACCGGCGGCAAGCAGATCCTTTACAACGCCCTGATGGCCACGCTGAACCCCGGCGACGAGGTCATCGTGCCGGCCCCTTACTGGGTGTCCTACCCCGACATGGTGATGCTGGCAGGCGGCACGCCGGTGGCCGTGGCCGCGGGCGTCGCATCGAACTTCAAGATCACGCCCGCACAGCTGGAAGCGGCGATCACGCCGAAGACCAAGTGGTTCATCTTCAACTCGCCCTCGAACCCCACGGGCGCGGCCTATACCCGCGCCGAGTTGAAGGCGCTGACCGACGTGCTGCTGCGCCATCCGCATGTCTGGATCATGTCGGACGACATGTATGAACATCTGGTCTTCGACGATTTCGAATTCACCACCCCCGCCCAGATCGAACCCGCGCTTTGCGACCGAACGCTGACCTGCAACGGCGTCTCGAAAGCCTATGCGATGACCGGATGGCGGATCGGCTATGCCGCCGGCCCCGTGGCGCTGATCAAGGCGATGGGCACGATCCAGTCGCAATCGACCTCGAACCCCTGTTCCATCGCGCAATATGCCGCCGTCGAGGCGCTGAACGGGCCGCAGGACTTCCTGGCCGAGAACAAGAAGGTCTTCCAGCGCCGCCGCGATCTGGTGGTGTCGATGCTCAATCAGGCCAAGGGCATCAACTGCCCGCGTCCTGAAGGCGCCTTCTACGTCTACCCCGACATCTCGGCCTGCATCGGCAAGACCTCGGCCGGGGGCGCGCAGATCACCGATGACGAAGCCTTCGCAACGGCGCTGCTGGAAGAAACCGGCGTCGCGGTGGTCTTCGGATCGGCCTTCGGCGTCTCGCCAAGCTTCCGGGTCAGCTACGCGACCTCAGACACCGCGCTGGAAGAAGCCTGCGGGCGCATCCAGAGCTTCTGCGCCGGTCTGCGCTGAAAAATCAGGGGCGGCGGGGCAACCTGCCGCCCTTTTCACATGCCTTTTCACAGGGCGCTGGCCCGCGCCTCCCGAAGCGCCGGCCCCTGCCAGAAGCGCCGCAGCAGCAGCGCCGCCGCGACGACCAGCCCGACCACCAGCCCCGACCAGACGCCGATCCCGCCCCAGCCAAGGCCGAAGCCCGCCAGATAACTGACCGGCAAACCAACGAGCCAGTAGGAAAAGAGCGCGATCCACATCGGCGCGCGGGTGTCGTGAACGCCGCGCAACAGCCCCAGCGCCAGCACCTGCATCCCGTCAAAGATCTGGAACACCGCCGCGACGGTCAGAAGCTTCACGCCAAGCGAAAGGATCTGCGGCGCCTCGGGCTTGGTCATGTCGGTGAAAAGGCTGATGATCGGCCCCGGCAGCGTCAGGAACAGCATCACCGCGACGCAGCTGAACGCGAATGACAGCACAAGGCCTGTCCATGCGGCGTCAGAAAGGGCACGGGGATCGCGGGCGCCGAAGAAATGACCGATCCGCACGGTCACCGCATTGGCAAGGCCAAGGTTGACCATGAAGGCGATGGCGGTGATCTGAAGCGCGATGCCATGCGCGGCAACCGCGATGGTGCCGACCCAGCCCATCATGACATTGGCCGCGATGAAAAGCCCGCTTTCTGCCAGCGAGGTCAGACCGACCGGCAGCCCCAGCCGCGCCACGGCGGCGAATGTCGGCCAGTCGGGCCGCCAGAACCGGCTGAAAAGCCGGTAGTCCCGCAAGGACGGCAGCCTCTGCGCATAGATCGCGAAAGCCAGAAACGTCGCGAACTGCACCGATACCGTAGCGATGGCCGCGCCCCGCACCCCCAGTTCCGGCATGCCCAGACGACCGAAGATCAGCATCCAGGCCAGCGTGGCGTTGACCACCAGGCTGCCCAGATTGACCCAAAGCACGATCTGCGTCCGCTCCAGCGCCGAAAGGAACCCCCGCAGCACATGGGCAAAAAGCGCCGGCGCCATGCCCAGACCCGCGATCAACAGGAACATGTGCGCACCCGCGGCCAGATCCTGCTGCTGACCAAGCGCCAGGAGGATCTGTTCGGAAAACAGGAAGGCCGGCAGCACCGCCACGCTGTAGAGGCCCGACAGCCAAAGCGCCATGCGGGTGTCGCGGCGGACCTGCGCCTGATCACCCTGCGCCCGGGCGGTGGCGATCATGCCGATCACCGCATTGCCAAAGCCCGTCCCCATGACGAAAAAGAAGAAGAAATACGAACTTCCCATCACCATCGAGGCAAGCGCCGTCACGTCATAGCGGCCCAGCAGGATCGTGTCGGCGACGTGCAGAAGCATCTGCGCCAGCTGGCTTCCCACCAGCGGCAGCCCCAGCGCCAGAAGCGCACGGGCATGGCCCCGATATCTGGAAACATCGCGCATCGCCGGCAGCAGTATCCGGGCCAACGCCTTTCGTCCAGCGCCCTGCCCCGTCCCTGCCGCAGCGTCAGGCGGGCTTCAGTGCCACGAAATCGACCAGCGCCGACAGGCCAGAATGCCCGCGCCCCTCGGCCACCTTGGCGTCATAGTCGCGGGACTCGAGGATCTGGAACCCCGGGAAGGCTTCGGGCAGCAGGCCCGGCGCATACAGGTTTTCAACCATCGGCGGGCCGCCGGTTCCATAACCGATCTGGCGCGGGGCGTAGCCATGCAGCAACAAAAGCCCGCCGGGCCGCAGGGTCCGGGCCATGCCCGTGAACACCCGCGCCCGCTGTTCGGGGGGCGAAAACTGGATGAAGACCCCCAGAGCCACGTCAAAGGCAGCCTCGTCCCACGGCCAGGCGTCGATGTCGGACAGCCGGAAATCGACCGCCACCCCCCGTTCGGCCGCAAGCGCGCGCGCCTTGTCCTGCGCCACGGCAGACGCATCCATCGCCGTGACATCGGCGCCAAGCCCGGCCACGAAGACCGAATTCCGCCCCTCGCCGTCCGCCACCGCCAGCACCCGGTCGCCGGGCCGGATGCGGTGGGCATTGCGGCGCACGAAATCGGCAGGTTCGGTCCCGAACAGGAAACCGGGTTCGGAAAATCGTTCGTCCCAGCTGGGCATGGCGCGCTCCTTGTCCTTTGGGAAAGATTAGCCGCTCCGCTGGCCTGCCGTCCAGACGGGCGCGGCGTCACGCGGCCGTTCACACCTCAGGCCGACCGGGACCGCCCGTTGCCGCGGGGACGAAGCTGCGCGGGATGGGCGGCCAGATCATATCCGGGGCGGGCCCGATCCAGCACCTGCGCGGCGCGGCTGACGATCAGCGGATCGGGATGGCCGACCACCGCATGATCCTTGTCGGGATAGTCGATCATCATCAGGAAATGCCGCATGGCGTTCAGCCGGGCGCGTTTCTTGTCGTTCGACTT
>DJWG01000011.1:0-35812 GCA_002440945.1 Rhodobacteraceae bacterium UBA6236
TCGACGACGCGGCTGTCGCGGGTCAGGAAGCCGGCGGCTTTCAGGGCGCCGCGCAGGCTCGGTTCATAAAGCTGCAGCGCGCGGCTGATGCCGTGCTTCACCGCGCCAGCCTGGCCCGAAAGGCCGCCGCCGACAACGGTCGCCATCACGTCGAACTGGCCTTCGACGCCCGCCACCGTGAAGGGCTGGCGCAGGATCATCTGCAGAACCGGACGGGCGAAATAGGCCGACATATCCTTGCCGTTCACCGTGACCTTGCCCGAACCCGGCTTGACCCAGACGCGGGCGACCGCGTCCTTCCGCTTGCCCGTCGCATAGGACCGGCCAAGCGCGTCGCGCTGCGGCGTGCGGGGGGCGGCGGCTTCCACGGGGGCAGCCGATTGCGCGCCGGCGACGACCGACTTCAGATCGTCGAGGGATTTGATATCGTCGGCCATCTTACGCGCTCCGGGTGTTCTTCGGGCTCAACGCCTTGACGTCGAGAACTTCGGGTTTCTGCGCTTCATGCGGGTGCTCGGCCCCGGCGTAGACGCGCAGGTTGGTCATCTGCTGACGGCCCAGACGGTTGCGGGTGATCATCCGCTCCACGGCCTTGGTCACGACGCGCTCGGGATGGGCGCCGTCCAGCACTTGCGCCGCGGTGCGGAACTTGATCCCGCCCGGATGGCCCGTGTGCCAGTAGTAGCGCTTGTCTTCACGCTTGTTGCCGGTCATCTGCACCTTGTCGGCGTTGATGACGATCACGTTGTCGCCCATGTCCATGTGCGGCGTGAAGGTCGGCTTGTGCTTGCCACGGAGGCGGTTGGCGATGATCACGGCAAGACGGCCCAGAACGACGCCTTCGGCATCGATCAGGATCCACTTCTTTTCGATCTCCGCCGGTTTTGCGGTATAGGTTGTCATAGATCGGCCCTTCGGCTGCAAAGAAATGACCCCCGGACGGGGGCCAAAATCGGATGGGTGCTTTTCGTCCAGATCGCAGGCATTTTCAAGCGCCTTGATGCAGAAAAAACTGCGCGAAATCAGAGCATTGCAAAATAGGTATCTAAATACCCCAATCAAAACCCATCCCGGCAACACCGCAAACGGGCCGAGTCAGCGCGCTTGGGGCGCAGGCGCCGCCCGGCCAGCGCGAGCCCGGCCAGCGGAAGAAGGATCAGGAACGCCGTCGGCGGCACCGGCACCGGCGCGGGCACCGGCGCTTCGCCCTCTGGCGCAAGGCCGCGCGCGCGGGAAGGCGACGGAACCGGGAAAAGGAACCGCAAGGCGGCGCTGTCGATCCGGGGCTCGGGCATCGGCAAGAGGACCGCGCCAAGGTTCGTCGAAACGCGGAAGACCCGGCCGTGGTAATAGCGCGCCACCAGAACGCGTGCGGCCAGAAGCCCCGGCATCGCGAAATCCGATGGACGGGCGCCGTCGAACCCCGCATTCCAGCGCAGCCGCAACACCTGCCCCGGAAGCCCCGCCGGATAGTGAGAGACAAGCGGCACCGGTTGATCCGGCCCCCCGAAGGAGGTCCAGCCTGCAAGCCGCTCTGCCGTCAGCTGCCAGCCCGAGGCATCGTAGCCATTGCGCCAGGGCTCGGGGCGGATGCGGCTCAGCGCATCCTCCAGCCAGTCCGCGCCAAGATCTGCGGCTTTCATGACCCCGCGGGCGGCGGATTGCGCGCGATGCAAACGCGCAGGATCGGGTCCGGGGTCGGGCTGCAAGGCGGGTGGGTTCTGGCCGGTCTGCGGTGCGGGATCTGCAGGAACGACCGGACGCGGCTGCGGCTCCCGCGCACCGGGACGCACCAGCACCGCAGGCAGGATAGCGCGGCCCGGATCCAGCAGCATTGGCGCGGGGCGGCCCGGCTGCCGCATTGGTGCCACAGGTTGGCCCCCGGCGACCGCGGGGCAAACCGGCGCGCCTCCTGCCCCGACCGTTACGCAAGGTGAAACAATCGAGGCAGAGTCCAGCGGCGCGGCTTCCGCCACCGTCAGGATCGAGGCCCCAAGAACCAGGGAAAGCGCCAGATTCCGCGCGGCATCACCGGAAACACCGCGGTTCTTGACCTTTTCATGCGGATGGGACCCTCGGGTCATTGTCGCTCCGATTGTGCCTAATGGTTTCTGGACACATCCGAACGATACCGGCCGATTCCGGTGAATTGATGTTGGGATTTCAGCGTTTGGGGGGAATCGAATAGGTCATCGAGGCACGGGCGACGATGGCGGGATCCTCCCCTTCGGACCGGATCAGCACATCGCCCACAGCCAGCACGCGCCCCAGCTTCAAAAGCCGCGCCTCGCCCAGCAGATCACGCCCGGCGGGCGGTTTGCGCAGGAAATCGACAGAGGCATTGGTGGTGACCGCCAGCGCCACCGGCCCGATCCGCGACAGGATCGCCAGGTAAACCGCCACATCGGCCAAGGCGAACAGCGACGGCCCTGAAACCGTGCCCCCCGGCCGCAGATGCCCGTCCGACACCCTCAGCCTCAGGATCAGCCCGTCTTCGGTGATCCGCTCGATCGCGAAATCCTGCGCCACCTGAGCGAATTGATCCTCCAGAAACGCATGGAGCGCGTCGTGGTCCATCACCGGGGTCATGCCTGCCTCTTCACTGTATCCTTGTTGCTGCTAGACTGGCAGCCAAAGCGGAGGAGATGCAAGATGACGGCAGAGCTGATCCTGCGGCAAGACACCGATACGGTCGCGCGGCTGGTCCTGAACGCGCCCGAAACCCTCAATGCGCTGTCGGACGCGATGCTGGCGGCGCTGGCGCGGCACCTGACGGCGCTGTCCCATGATCCCCGGATTCGCGTCGTGATCCTGGCGGGCGCGGGCAAGGCCTTTTGCGCAGGCCACGACCTGAAGGAAATGCAGGCCGCCCGCGCCGCAGCCGATCAAGGCCGCGGCCATTTCGCCGACCTCTTTGCGCGCTGCGCCAAGGTTATGCTGTCGCTTCGCGCCCTGCCCCAGCCGGTCATCGCCGAGGTCCAGGGCATCGCCACCGCCGCCGGATGCCAACTGGTCGCCAGTTGCGACATGGCGGTGGCCGCCGAAGGCGCGCGCTTTGGCGTCAATGGCGTCAACCTCGGGCTTTTCTGTTCGACGCCGATGGTCGCGCTCAGCCGCGCGATCCCCGCCAAGCAGGCGTTCGAGATGCTGACCACCGGCGGCTTCATCGACGCGGCCGAGGCCCGGCGCATCGGGCTTGTCAACCGGAGCGTCCCGGCCGCCGACCTTGAGGCCGCGACGATGGAGCTTGCCCAGACCGTCGCTGCCAAGCTGACGGCGGCGGTCCGGTTGGGTAAACGCGCCTTCTACCACCAGTTGCCGCTGACCGAGGCCGAAGCCTACGATCACACCGCCGCCGTCATGGTGGAAAACATGCTTCTGCCCGATACCGACGAAGGCATCGACGCCTTTCTTCAAAAGCGCAGGCCCGGTTGGGCGGATCACTAGCCCCGCGACTGGCGCATCTCGTCCAGCGCCGCATTGGGGCCGGACTGACCACCTTTCCGGCGTGCCCCTGACGCAGGCCGGGGCGTGGGTTCCGGCGCATTCCGGCAGCGGTAGTAATGCGCCTCACGCGCGCCGAAGTAGAAGCTGACGATGGCGCCCAGAAGCCACCAAAGCGGCTCTGGCACATGATCGAGCCCGACCATCCGCCGCGCAAAGCCTTCGGGATCGACCATCGCATAGACGAAAAGCCCGAGCGTCCCCAGCGCCAGCATCGGGCGCGGCATCCGGTTCAATCCGTTGACCAACTGGTCGAACCACCCCTGCCCCGGATGGCGGAATTCCTCGCCATGCTCCGTCAGCGCCGCGATATAGGCGCCTTGCGCGTTCTCCATAGCGCGGGTGGCGTTGGGCAGGAACACCTCGGCCACGCCCGTCACCGCCTCGCCCAGCGCCGTGGCACCGGCGCCATTGCCGCCCAGAAGCTTGCCGATCATGCCCATGCCTTCGTCCTTTCGCGGTGCTGCGCCTCGGTCAGGCGGAAGCGCGGTTTCATGAAGTCTTCGGCGCGGGTGATCCAGCCACCCTTGCCGCCATCCTTGCGGCGGGCATATTTGCGGCTCGCGGGGCGCTGGTCGGCCAGAGCGTAGTAGTAGTTCCGCCGCGCGATGGAATAGGCGTCCCCCAGAAGATCGCCCGCCTCGGCATTCGCGGATTGCGCGGCGGCGATGGTGCGGGGTCCGATCCGGCCATCGGCCTCAAGGTCCTGCCCCATGTCCTGCAACAGGTATTGCAGCACCTTCACCGCATGGACGCCCGCGTTGACATACATGTCGAAGACCGAAGCCTGCAGCGGTTCGGGCAGCGCGGCGATGCCGGGGCGTTGAAAGTAATGTTCGATGAAGATCGCTTGCGCCCGCTTCGGCGTCAGGCGGCGCACGTCTTCGGCGTCGACCTTGCCATCGCCCGTCAGGTCGATCCCCAGCCGCCGCATCGTGCCGATGGTGACGCCATGCTTGGTCGCGCCGCCCGGATCGGCGGGATCATCGACGAAGCCGCCTTCGCGCGCCACGATCTCGGCCGCGAGTTCCTCTATTGTCTTCATGAAGGGCCCTTCCCCGGTTCAGTCCGGGCAAGGGTGCGAAGAAAGCGTTAATTCGCGGCTTTCGCGGCGTTCGGGTCGACGTAGACGCCCTGATCCTTCAGCGCGTCGATCACTTCGCGCGGCATGTAGGTTTCGTCATGTTTGGCCAGCAGCTCGGTCGCGTAGAAGGTGCCGTTCTTGAAGGTGCCGGTCGCCACGGTGCCCTGATTGTCGCCAAACAGGTCCGGGCGCGGGTTGTCGCCGACGTATTTCACCGGGATGTCGGCATTGGAATCGGTGATGACAAAATCGAAGCGCACCCCCTCCGCCGCCGTGATCGAGCCTTCCTTGACCAGACCGCCCAGACGGAACACCTCGTCCTCGCGCGGTGCTTCAGACACCACCTGCGAGGGCGAGCGGAAGAAGTTGATCCCGTCGCGCATCCCGTAGCCGATCATCGCGGTCGAAAGGACCAACGCCACCACTGCCACCAGCAGGATCTGGATCCGGCGCTTCTTCTTCAGCGGCATCATGACGGGTCGTCCTTTCCGTATCGGATCACGGGAAAACGGGAGCCAGCATCAGACCGGCGGTTTCCTCGATCCCCAGCATCAGGTTGGCGTTCTGGATCGCCTGCCCGGACGACCCCTTGCACAGGTTGTCCAGCGCGCAGACCACCGTCGCCACGCCCGGCACCCGGTCGCCGACGACGCCCAGCTTGACGAAGTTCGACCCCGCGACCGACCGGGTCGAGGGAAGCTGACCGAAGGGCAGAACGTCCAGGAACGGCTCCAGCGCATAGCGCGCCTGCAGCGCCTGATGGACGGCCTGCGCGTCACCCCGCACATAGACGGTGGCGAGGATGCCGCGGTTGAAGGGCGCAAGATGCGGCGTGAAGACCACCCGCACCGGGCGACCCGCAACCTTGGAAAATTCCTGGTCGAATTCGCCCAGGTGGCGATGTGTGCCGCCCGCCGAATAGGGATGCGTGCCGCCCGACAGTTCTGCATGCAGCAGGTTTTCCTTGAGGCTGCGGCCGGCGCCGGACACGCCGTTCTTCAGGTCAAGGATGATGTGGTCAAGGTCGATCACCCCCGCCTCGATCAGCGGCCGAAGCGCATATTGCCCGGTAGCCGCGTTGCAGCCCGTGCCCGCGCAAAGCCGCGCGGCGCGGATGTCATCGCGATAGAATTCGGTCAGGCCATAGACCGCTTCCTTCTGCAACTCGACCGCGGCATGGGGCTTGCCATACCACTTTTCATATTCCGCCGGATCGCGCAGCCGGAAGTCGGCCGACAGGTCCACCACCTTCAGATCACGCGGCAGGGCGTCGATCACCGTCTGGCTGGTGGCATGGGGCAGCGCGCAGAAGGCAAGGTCGATGCCCGAAAAGTCGATGTCCTCGATCCGCGTCAGCGCCGGCAGGTCCAGATGCGCAAGGTGCGGGAAGACTTCGCCCATCGCCATGCCGGCCTTGCGGTCGCCCGACAGCGTGCGGATGCGCATCGAGGGGTGCGTGGCGATCAGGCGGACGAGCTCGGCCCCGGTATAGCCGGAGGCACCGAGAATGGCGATGTTCTGGGTCATGACTGGCCTCATCTGGAGATGGCCGCTAGATGGTCGGATGCGGCGGCAGATTCAACCGAATTCTGCGTGAAAGCCCTGGGTCTTGCAGTCGCATCCCCGGCGCCAGGCGACACCCGGCGATCAAAGCAGCGGATATTCGGCCATGGCCGTGTGGATCGCGCCGTCGCCCGTCAGGTGGGACCGGTAAAGCACCACCTCGCGCACGGTGAAGGCTTCAGTCCCGAAGGTGGCGTTGCGGCCCAGGAAGGCCGCCAGTTCCGCCTCGACCCCAGCCCCCGCGTTGGGCGGAAAGCGCGCCAGCGTCACATGCGGGCGGAATCGTTCGCGGGCCAGCATGAGCCCTGCGCCATGCAGAAGGCTGCGGACCTTCTTCTGAAGCGCCGTCAGGTCCGGGCTGTCCTGCACGGCGGCAAAAAGCACCCGCGGCCCGCCGCTGCCGAAGGTGTCGAGCCCATCCAGCCGAAGCACCAGCGGCCGGGCAGAGAGCGTCTCCAGCGCCTCATGCGCGGCCTCAAGCTGCCGGTCGGGGATCTGGTCGCCCAGAAAGGCCAGCGTGATGTGGAAGGTTTCGGGATCGGCGCGGCGCCCGACCTTCAGGCGGGATTGCAGATCCTCGAGCCTGTCGCGGATCGTGTCGGGCAAGGGCAAGGCGATGAAGGCGCGCATGGCTGCGAATGTGCGACAGCCGCGCGCCCGGGGCAAGGGCGCACGGCTGCGATGGCGGTGCCCGGTCGATCAGGCGGCCTTGCGGCCTGCCCTGCGGATGCCAAGACCGATCAGCGCAAGCGCCAAGAGCGCACCGCTGGCCGGAAGCGGAACCGGAACGGGCGTCGGCGGCAGCGGCGCGGCCGGCAGCGTGATGTTGTAGGCCAGCGTTCCGCCATAGGTCGGCAGGATTGCCAGGTACAGGTTCCCCGTGAAACCGCTTGCCAGCGTCAGCGCGTAGCTTGCGGTCAGCGACCCCTGCGTGTGGGTTTTTTGCTTGTTGCCCTTGCCGGTGGTCCACTGGTTGTAGTTGATGGCGTAGTTCAGGCTGCCATCGGAATCCCAAGCGAACTGGAACGGCGTGTAGCTGTAAAGTATGCTGCCCCCCGCCGAGAAGTTGCCCGAGACATAGGACTGCTCGCCCGAAAAATCGAAGGTCAGCGTCTGCGCGCCGGGCAGCAGGCCGCTCAGCGCAAAGACCTCAAGGTCGTTCTGCGCGGCAGAGCCGGAAATCCCGGTTACACCCCAGCCCACCTGGGTCGGGCTCAGCCAGTTGTTGCTGAAATCGGTCGATCCTTCCTGGATCGTCAGGGCCGAAGCCCCGCTTGCCAGCGCGAGGCTGGCGACGGCCGCGCCCAGAAAACGTCGAATCGGCACACTCAGGTCAATCATCGCACTCACTCCACTCGGATAGTTTCAAGGGAATGGTTAACTACGCACTAAGGCCGGAAAACGACCGCGCTGCGGAGGTTTCGGCGCCTCGCCCGGGGCAACACGGCGGAATTGCGGCTGCCACCGCAGGATCGGAAACGATCAGCCGCGCCCACCCGAATCGTTTCGCGAGGACGCAAAGCGATTCATGCGGCCTGAAACTGGATGCTGCGCTTGAGGAACTGCGTCGCATGGTCGCTGACGGCGCGCGGATCGCCCGTGGTCAGGAACTTGGCCTCGGTGCCGGGTCCGCGGAAGTCCGGCCGGCGTTCCAGATAGTCGGCCAGGCTTTCGGCCACGAGGTTCGCCTGCGAATAGACCTTCACGCCCGCCCCCAGGGCCTCAGCGAAGACCGGCTCCAGAAGCGGGTAATGGGTGCAGCCAAGGATCGCCGCCTCGGGCTTCGGCATCCGGCGTTTCAACGCCGCGACGTGGCTGCGCACCAGCGCCTCGGCCAGGATCTCGTCGCCCTGTTCGATCGCATCGACGACCCCACCGCAAGGTTGCGCCTCGACATCGACACCGATCGCGCGGAACGCGAGTTCGCGCTGGAAGGCGCGGCTGGCCACCGTCGCGGGCGTGGCGAACAGCGCCACATGCTTCACCGCGACTTCACGCGGCGCGCTGTTGTCGCCCCAGTGCCGTTCGGTCAGCGCCTCGATCAACGGGACGAAGACGCCCAGCACCCGCTTGTCCTTTGGCAGCCAGGTTTCCTGCATGCGCTTCAGGGCCGCGGCCGAAGCGGTGTTGCAGGCCAGGACCACCAGATCGCAGCCTTCGTTCCACAGCCGTTCGACGCCGCGGCAGGTCAGGTCATAGATGTCATCGGCATCGCGCACCCCGTAGGGCGCATGGGCATTGTCGCCGTAATAGACGAAGGGCACCTCGGGCAGACGCTTTTCCACCGCCGCATAGACCGTGAGGCCGCCCAGACCGGAATCGAAAATACCAACCGCCATCCTGGTCCTCGCGTCCAAAGCGGGCCCGAAACGGTCTGACCCGGTAGTTTCATACGGACCCCCGCCATCCAGCAAGGGGATGCCAAGGGTCTTGGATCCCGTCCATACGCCCCGCCGCGCCGGAAATCCATCGCTGTTCCCGTTCCGCCTTCGGATCGAGCTTCCATATCAAATTGTCGGCATCGACCCGGCGTTAAGTCAGTATTCCTGACGGTAAATCACGAAATTCATACCAGATACGCATTTGTAGCATAGCTCATCTGGGTGTAAGGAAGCGTCGCACGGGAACAGGCGCAAGAGCCGGAAGGGCCGCCAATGGATTGGGACAAGCTCAGAATTTTTCACGCGGTGGCCGATGCGGGCAGCCTGACCCACGCGGGCGATGCGCTGCACCTGTCGCAGTCCGCCGTCAGCCGCCAGATCCGTTCGCTTGAGGAATCGCTCGGAACCACGCTGTTCCACCGCCACGCGCGCGGCCTGATCCTGACCGAACAGGGCGAACTTCTGTTCGATGCCACCTCGGCGATGAACCGGCGGCTTGAAACCGCGGCAGCCCGCATCCGCGACAGCGAAGAAGAGGTCTTTGGCGAACTCCGCGTCACCACGACGACCGGCTTCGGCACCCTCTGGCTCGCGCCGCGGCTGGTGAAGCTTTACGAGAAATACCCCGATCTGAAGATCGACCTCATGCTTGAGGAACGGGTGCTTGACCTGCCGATGCGCGAGGCCGACGTGGCGATCCGCATGAAGGAACCCAGCCAGGCCGACCTGATCCGGCGGCGGCTGATGAACATCCGCATGCGGCTTTATGCAACGCCGGAATATCTGGCGCAGGCGGGCACACCGCACAGGCTTTCCGATCTGGCGGGCCACCGGCTGATCAGCCAGAACCCGGGCAACACCGCGCAGGTCGCGGCAGGTCTGGTGCTGGTCAAGGAACTGCAATCGTCGGAGCACCGCTCCTCGCTGACGGTGAACAACTACTTCGGCGTTCTGCAGGCGGTCCTCAATCACCTTGGCATCGGCGTCCTGCCCGATTACCTGACCGAGGATTTCCCCGCCCTTGTCCGGGTCATGCCCGATCTGGAAAGCGCCGAGGTCCCGGTCTTCCTTGCCTACCCCGAAGAGCTGCGGCAGTCGCGCCGGATCTCGGCCTTCCGCGATTTCGTCACCGAAGAAATCATGGCCTATCGCAAGCGCCAGACCGACGACACGATCTGACCAGAGCAAGCCATGCAACCCGCGCATAGCGGCCATGCTGCACCTGCAGCATTTTGGACTTGAAAGCGGGGCTCAACGCCCATAAATCCAGCTTCGAGAGGAACGGTTGAGTAACTTCCCGGGCCTTTCATACCTCCCTGTTGGACTTGGGCCGAGCTTTGTCTCGGCCTTTTTTTTGCTTGCAGCCCGCTTTCGGTCGCCGGCCGTTTCGCAACCTGCCGGCGAAAGCGGCAGCATTCCTGAAAATCCGGGCAAGTCCCCCGCCCCATGGCGCCAGACGCATGGCTGCCGCTGGCAGGGCCCTTGAACGCCCCATCGTTTCCGCGAAGCCTTGGCCCTTTCGTTTGCGCCCCGATTGCCCTATGAGGCCGCTTCAGGCAGCAGCGGCGAGGGACGGCCATGAAAGAACCCCAGATCACACAAGACCTGATCGCGGCACATGGGCTGAAACCCGATGAATACGACCGCCTGCTGGGCATCATCGGGCGCGAGCCGACCTTCACCGAACTCGGCATCTTCTCGGCCATGTGGAACGAACATTGTTCCTACAAATCGTCGAAGAAATGGCTCCGCACGTTGCATACCACCGGCCCGCAGGTGATCTGCGGCCCCGGCGAAAACGCGGGCGTCGTCGATATCGGCGATGGCCAGGCGGTCATCTTCAAGATGGAAAGCCACAACCACCCCTCCTACATCGAACCGCATCAGGGCGCGGCGACCGGCGTCGGCGGCATCCTGCGCGACGTCTTCACCATGGGCGCGCGTCCCATCGCGGCGATGGACAGCCTGTCCTTCGGCGTGCCGGATCACCCGAAGACCTCGCATCTGGTCAAGGGCGTGGTCGAAGGGATCGGCAGCTACGGCAATGCCTTCGGCGTCCCGAACGTCGGCGGCGAGGTGCGCTTCCACCGCGCCTATAACGGCAACTGCCTTGTGAACGCCTTCGCGGCGGGCCTCGCGGATGCCGACAAGATCTTCTATTCCGCCGCCAGCGGTGTCGGCATGCCGGTCGTCTATCTGGGCGCCAAGACCGGGCGTGATGGCGTGGGCGGGGCCACCATGGCCAGCGCCGAGTTTGACGACACGATCGAGGAAAAGCGCCCGACCGTGCAGGTGGGCGACCCCTTCACCGAAAAGCGCCTGCTGGAAGCCTGCCTGGAACTGATGGCCTCGGACAGCGTGATATCGATCCAGGACATGGGCGCGGCGGGGCTGACCTGTTCGGCCGTCGAGATGGGCGACAAGGGCGGCCTTGGGATCAAGCTGCAACTTGACGACGTGCCGCAGCGCGAAGCCAGGATGACCGCCTATGAAATGATGCTGTCCGAATCCCAGGAACGGATGCTCATGGTCCTGAAGCCCGAAAAAGAGGCCGAGGCAAGGGCGATCTTCGAAAAATGGGATCTGGATTTCGCGATCATCGGCGAAACCATCGCCGAAGACCGCTTCCTGATCCTGCACGGCAACGAGGTGAAGGCCGACCTGCCGCTGTCGAAACTGTCGTCCAGCGCGCCGGAATATGACCGCCCCTGGGTCGAACCCGCCGCCGCCCCCACCCTGGGCGAGGTGCCCGCCATCGGCGCCATCGCCGGGCTTCGCGCCCTGATCGGCAGCGTGAACCATGCCCACAAATCCTGGGTCTGGGAACAATACGACACCCAGGTCGGCGCCGATACGCTGGTCACGCCGGGCCTTGGCGCGGGCGTCGTGCGCGTCCACGGCACCGACAAGGCGCTGGCCTTCACCAGCGACGTGACCCCGCGCTACGTCCGCGCCAACCCTTTCGAAGGCGGCAAGCAGGCCGTGGCCGAGGCTTGGCGGAACCTGACCGCCAAGGGCGCGCTGCCGCTGGCCGCGACCGACAACCTGAATTTTGGCAACCCCGAAAAGCCCGAGATCATGGGCCAGTTCGTCGGCGCGATCAAAGGCATCGACGCGGCCTGCCGGGCGCTTGATTTCCCGATCGTGTCGGGCAATGTCTCGCTTTACAACGAAACCGATGGCAAGGGCATCCTGCCGACGCCCACCATCGGCGCGGTGGGGCTTCTGGCCTCGACCGCCGACCTGATCGCGGGACGACCGGCGATGGGTGACCTTGCGGTGCTGATCGGCGCGGAAGGCAGCCATCTGGGCCAGTCGGCGCTGCTGGCCGAAGCCTTCGGGATCGAATCCGGTGACGCCCCGCACGTCGATCTGGCGGCCGAACGCAAGCACGGTGACTTCCTGCGCGCCAACCGCAAGCTCGTCAAAGCCGCGACCGACCTGTCGGACGGCGGCCTGGCGCTGGCCGCCTTCGAGATGGCCGAGGCCGCCGGCTTGGGCGTCACGCTGGAAGCCGATACCATTCCGGCGCTGTTCGGCGAAGATCAGGCGCGCTATCTGGTCGCCACCGACGCCGCCGGGGCCGAGGCCCTGATCGCCGCCGGAAAAGCCGCCGGGGTGCCGGTCGCGGTCGCTGGCAGCTTCGGCGGAACCGAGGTGCGCTTCGGCAGCGATGCAGCGCCCCTGGCCGATCTTTCGGCGCTCTATCGTGGCGCTTTTGAAGCGGCGATAGCCTGATCCCTCACCGGCGCCCACGGGCGCCGGTTTCGTTTTCCGCACCCGGAAGCCGCCCCGATGCGGCCTGATCTGGCGCAAACCATTTCACGCGTGTGACCCATGTCCAGCCCCCGCCATTCCACTCCCGGCCTCAGGCTCCGCATCGTCTTTCCGGGCGGCGCCTGGATCGGACCCGGCAAGGCGGACCTGCTGGCGGGCATCGCCGAGACAGGATCGATCCTCAAGGCCGGGCAGCGGATGGGGATGGGCTACAAACGCGCCTGGGGTCTGGTCGAGGCGCTGAACACCATGTTCGCCGCCCCCCTGATCGCCACGACCCGCGGCGGCGCATCGGGCGGCGGCGCCAGCCTGACCGAGACTGGCGCGCAAGTCCTGCATCACTACCGAAAGGCCGAAGCCGCTGCCGCCCGTGCCGCAGCAGATCCGGTCGCAGCGCTTTTGGGGCTTACCGTTATATCCGGCAAGAAATAACGCTTGATGATCCGCGCACGGACCGTTATATCCGCTCAGACATAACGGAGACTCCCATGTCCTTCCCGAAATTCGCGCTTCTGGCGGGCCTCGTGCTGCCGACCATCGCCCTGCCCACCCTCGCCTCTGCCGACACCGCGCTGGTCGCCGTCGCCACCAATTTCGTCAAACCGGCAGAACGGATCGCGGCGGATTACAAGGCCGCCTCGGGCCATGAAATCAGCATAAGCGGCGGGGCAACGGGCAAGCTTTACGCACAGATCAGCGAAGGCGCGCCCTATGATGCCTTCCTGTCTGCCGACGCCAAGACGCCCGAGAAACTGGTGACTGACGGCACGGGCGTGGGCCAACCTTTCGCCTATGCTACGGGAACGCTGGTCCTGTGGTCGGCCGACCCCTCGATTGACCTGTCTGACCCCAAGGCCGCACTGACCGCGGCGCGCCATGTGGCGATGGCCAACCCCGAACTTGCGCCCTACGGCAAGGCGGCGGCGGAAACGCTCGACACGCTCGGGATGCGCGATGCGGTGGCCGACAAGACCGTCACCGGCGAAAACATCGGCCAGACCCAGACCATGGTCGCCTCCCACGCCGCCGAGATCGGCTTTGTCGCCGCTTCGGGTCTGGTGGGCGTGGCGGAAGCCGGTGCGCGCTGGGACGTCCCGGCAGAGATGCATGGCCCGATCACCCAAGGGGCGGTGCTTCTGAAGCACGGCGAAGACAACCGGGCGGCGCAGGGCTTTCTTGACTACCTGAAGTCAGACGCGGCAAAAGCCGTCATCCAGGATTTCGGCTACGGAACGGGGAACTGACCTGCCTGACCTCGGACCTCTCTGGCTAACTCTGCGGCTGGCGGCGCTGGTGACCATCCTCTTGCTGGTCTTCGGCACGCCGCTGGCCTGGTGGCTGTCGCGCAGCCGAAGCCGCCTGCGTCCGGTGATCGAAGCGATCACCGCCCTGCCCCTTGTCCTGCCGCCCACGGTGCTGGGATTCTACCTGCTACTGGCCTTCAATCCCCGTTCGCCGCTGGGCGCGGTCTGGATCGGGCTGACCGGCCAGACGCTGACCTTTTCCTTCGCCGGGCTGGTCCTCGCCTCGCTCATCTATTCGCTGCCCTTCACCGTGCAGCCGCTGCAAGCCGCCTTCGCCCAGGTGGGCCGCGCGCCCCTTGAAGCCGCGGCAAGCCTCGGGGCCTCGCCGCTCGATGCCTTCCTGTCGGTGGCAAGCCCGCTTGCCTTTCGCGGCTACCTTTCGGCGGCGGTGCTGACCTTCGCCCATACTTTGGGCGAATTCGGCGTCGTGCTGATGGTCGGCGGCAATATCGCCGGCAAGACCCGCGTCGTTTCCATCGCCATCTACGAACAGGTCGAGACGCTGGAATACGCCCAGGCGCATGTGCTGTCGGTCATTCTGGTGGCGCTGTCCTTCGTCACGCTCCTCCTGCTTTACCTGCTGAACGGCCGGGGGCTCGGCGGGCGATGAGGCTTGATCTCGACCTTCGGATTGACCGGCAGGGCTTTGGCCTCCACGCCGCCCATGAACGCGATCTGCGCGGCCTGACCGCCATCTTCGGCCCCAGCGGAACGGGGAAGACGACGCTTCTGCGCCTGATCGGCGGGTTCGAACGGGGGCGCGGGCACCTGCGCTTCGGCGCCCTCGACTGGCAGTCGGACCGGCACTTCACCCCGCCCCATCGCCGCCGCATCGCCACCGTCTTCCAGGAGGCCCGGCTGTTCCCGCACCTCGACGTGGCCGGAAACCTTGCCTATGCCGCCCGCCGCGCCGGGACCGAAGCCCGGGTCCGCGCTCTGGCCGACCGCTTCGGCGTGACCCCGCTTCTGTCGCGCCCGGTCAGCGGCCTTTCGGGCGGCGAATCCCAGCGGGTGGCGCTTGCGCGTGCCCTGCTGACCGATCCGGTGCTGATCCTGATGGACGAGCCGCTGTCCGCGCTTGATGCCGGTGCCCGCGCCGCGATCCTGCCGCTGATCGAGGAACTGCGCGACGATGGCCCCGCGCCGATCCTGTACGTCAGCCATTCCCGGGCCGAGGTCGCGCGGCTGGCCGACCGGATCATGCTGGTGGGCGATGGAAGGATCGTCGATGAAGGCCCCGCACCCGCCCTTCTGCCGCGCATCCTCGACCAAGACACGGATGAACTGAGCATCCTGACCGTCACCCTGGCCAAGGCCGAGCCTGACGGGCTCAGGCCGCTTCTCTATCCCGGCGGGCAGCTTCTGGTGCCGGATTTTCCGGGGCAGGCAGGCCGCAAGACCCGCATCGCCATCCATGCCCGCGACGTGATGCTGGCGCGGGGCGAGGCCGCCGACCTGGCCGGGCGTCTTTCGGCCCTGAACGTCATCCCGGCGCGGGTGGCCGAGGTGCGGGTGCAGGGCGGCTCTGCCCGCGTGACGCTCGACGCCCCCGCGCTGCGACTGGTGGCCCGCGTCACCGCCCGATCGGCCCGGGCGCTTGATCTGCACGCGGGCGCGGAATGCCTTGCGCTGATCAAATCCGTGGCGCTTCTGGGGGACTGAGCCAGCCCGCTGGCAGCGGCGCGCGAGGCCCGCTAGGATCGCCCCATGACACGCGAAGCGCTGATCATCGGCCACGGCCAACCCTCGGACCCGGCACCCGCCGACGCCGACATGCAGGCGCTGGCCCGTGCCGTGGCAGGCCTGCTGCCCGACTGGCGCATCGAAGGCGCGACGCTCGCCGCTGAAGGGGCGCTTGCCGCAGCGCTGGACCGGCTCAAAACCCCGCTGGTCCTGCCCTTCTTCATGGCGGAAGGCTTCTTCACCCGGCAGATCCTTCCCGCACGGCTGGCGGCGCTGGGGGCCACGCATCTGCGGCACCTGCCACCCTTCGGCCTCTGGCCCGAAACCGCCTCCCTGGCGGTTCGGCTTCTGTGCGAGGCCATCGACAGCGCCGGCTGGCAGATGGCCGACACCCGGCTGCTGCTGGCCGCGCATGGATCTGGCCGGGGGCCGCTCGCGGCAGAGGCCGCGCGGACCGTCCGGGCGCGGATCGAAGCCGGGACCGCCTTCGCCGAGGCGTGCCTTGGCTTCATCGAGGAGCCACCCTTCCTAGCCGATGCCGCCCGCGACCTGGGCCCGCAGGCGCTCTGCCTACCGCTTTTCGTCGCCCGCTGGGGCCATGTCCGCGACGACCTGCCCGAAGCGCTGGCCAAGGCCGAATTCCAGGGTCGTGTCCTTGATCCGCTGGGCTGCCACCCCGCGGTCCCCGCCCTGATTGCCGCAGCACTTTCGCGGCAGGCGGAATGACCGGCTTGCGCCCGGTAGGTGCGATGGTGCAGGAAGCCCGCGCCGGGACAGATCCCCGGCCCCAGCCTCTGGAAGCCGCCTTGCCCACCTCGCCTGACGTCCTTTGCATCGGCTCGGTCCTTTGGGACATCATCGGCCGCACCCCGACCCCGATCGGCCCGGGCGATGATGTGCCCGGCCATATCATCCGCCTTCCGGGCGGTGTGGCGCTGAATATCGCGATGACGCTGGCACGGCGGGGCCTTGCGCCTGCCCTTCTGTCCGCCGTTGGCCGCGACGGCGAAGGCGACGACCTGATCCGCGCCGTCAGCCAGATGGGCATCGACTGCAGCCACATCCTCCGGTCCGATCTGCCGACCGACCGCTACATGGCGATCGAGGGCGCGGGCGGGCTGGTCGCCGCGATCGCAGATGCCCATTCGCTTGAGGCCGCAGGGGACAGCATCCTCGCACCGCTCGGCGATGGGCGGCTCGGCTCTGACAGGCAGCCCTGGACAGGGCTCATCGCGCTTGACGGCAACCTCACCACCGCGCTTCTGACGCAGATCGCGGCCTCTGCCCTGTTCCGCGCCGCCGACCTGCGGATCGCGCCTGCCGCACCGGGCAAGGCCGTCCGGCTTTCGCCGCTGCTGCCGATGCCCAACGCCACGATCTATCTCAACCTGGCCGAAGCAGGGTTGCTCGTCGGCCGCTCCTTCGCCTCGGCCCCCGAGGCCGCGGCGGCGCTTGTGGATCATGGCGCGCGGCGCGTTCTTGTGACCGACGGCCCCCGGCCTTGCGCCGAGGCGGGGCCGAACGGCATACTCAGCGCAACCCCGGCCCCCGTGCCGGTCCGGCGCGTGACCGGCGCCGGCGACACCTTCATGGCCGCCCATATCGTCGCCGAACGCCACGGCGCGTCCCCTGCCCGATCCCTGGCCGCAGCCCTTGCCGCCGCCGCCGATTACATTTCTGGAGAAACCGGATCATGACCAAGGAATTCCTGACCTTCGCCCCCGCCGTTGCCGCAGCCCTTGCCGAAGGACGCGCCGTGGTGGCGCTGGAATCGACGATCATCACCCACGGGATGCCCTTCCCGCAAAACGTCGAGGCTGCCCGCGCCGTCGAGGCCGAGGTCCGCCGCGCCGGGGCCGAACCCGCCACCATCGCCGTCATGGCGGGCCGTATCCACATCGGCCTGACCGACGCCGAACTTGACGCGCTGGGACAGGCGCAAGACGTCATGAAGCTGTCGCGCGCCGATCTGGCCGCCTGCCTCGCCCTGGGCCGGATGGGCGCCACCACCGTGGCCGCCACGATGATCTGCGCCCATCTGGCGGGGATCGAGGTCTTCGCCACCGGCGGTATCGGCGGCGTTCATCGCGGGGCAGAGACCAGCTTCGACATCTCGGCCGACCTGCGCGAACTGTCCGAAACCCCCGTGACCGTGGTCGCCGCCGGCGCAAAGGCCATCCTCGACCTGCCAAAAACCCTTGAAGTCCTGGAAACCCTTGGCGTTCCCGTGATCGCGGTCGGGCAGGACGACTTCCCGGCCTTCTGGTCGCGCAGCTCGGGCCTGCCGGCGCCGCTGCGCATGGATGAGCCCCGCGCCATCGCCGCGGCCCACCGGATGCGCCGCACCCTTGGTCTGCCGGGCGGGCAACTCATCGCCAATCCGATCCCGGTCGACGCCGAAATCCCGCGCGAGGTCATCACCCCCTTCATCGAAACCGCCCTTGCCGACGCCACCCGCGACGGCATCGCCGCGAAAGAGGTGACGCCCTATCTTCTCGACCGACTCTTTGAACTGACCGAGGGCCGCTCGCTAGAGGCCAATATCGCGCTGGTGCTCGCCAACGCGCGGCTCGCGGCGGGTATTGCCGTGGCGCTTCTGGAAGCCTGATCGGGCAGGTCGCTTGCCGGGCCCCGCGCCCGAAGCTAGCCTTCCGCCAGAGCAAAAGTGAAAGTCCGCCCCGATGGCCAAAGACCGCCCCGGCACCGACCCAAAGACCCACCGCGGCCTTCTGGCCGCGTTCCGGGCGAATTTCCTGACCGGACTTGTCGTGGTGCTGCCGATCGGCCTGACGCTCTGGCTGATCTGGAAGGTCACGGGCTGGATCGACAGCTGGGTCCTGCCGCTGATCCCCGGCGCCTTCCACCCCGACGCGCTTCTGAACCGCTACTTCGGCCCGACGGTGCAGCAGTGGTTCGGCCCGGACTTCGTGGTCAGCATCCGGGGCCTTGGCGTTCTGATCTTTCTTGTCTTCACCGTCGTCGTGGGCTGGATCGCCAAGGGCTTGATCGGGCGCCAGCTGATCGCCTTCGGTGAAAGCCTCGTCGACCGGACGCCGATCGTCCGCTCGGTCTACAACGGGTTGAAACAGATCGCCGAGACGGTCTTTTCCCAATCCGAGGCCAAGTTCGACCGCGCCTGTCTGGTGGAATACCCGCGCAAGGGCATGTGGGGGGTGGGTTTCGTCTCGACCGCCGCCAAGGGCGAGATCGCCGAGAAATTCCCGGATGACGAACTGCTGACCGTCTTCGTCGCAACGACCCCCAATCCCACGTCCGGCTTCCTGCTCTATGTGCCCCGCCGCGACGTGATCCTCCTTGACCGGATCACGGTCGAGGATGCGGCCAAGCTGATCATCTCGGCGGGGCTTGTCTACCCCGGCGGCCCGAAGGAGGCCCCGAAGGATCTGGCCACCCTGCCCCCGGCCTGATCCTTCCGGGTCCGATCCCTACGGCCTGACGGATCACCCGAACATCGTCACCAGATCGACGGTGCTTTCCACGCCGATCCGGTCGCCATGACGGTCAAGGAACCGGTCCGCCGCCCGCCGTCCACCCTGCTTCAGCCGCCTCAGAAGTCCGTTGGTCGGCAGGACCTTGGTCCCCGGCGACAGTTCGCTCATCAGGTGGTCGTCGCCCACCAGATGCACCAGAACGTCCTTCATGGCATTGGCGCTGACCGCCCCTTCGGCGATCAGGCGCTTGACAAAGTTGATGGCGCGCAGCTCTGACAGAAGCGTCGCGTTGAAGCTGATCTCGTTGATCCGGTCGGTGATCTCCTCGACATGGCGCGGCACCGCCTTCCGCAGGAAGGGGTTGATGTTGACCAGAAGGATGTCGCGCGGCAGATCCTTTTCATAAAGCGGAAACAGCGCCGGATTGCCGGAATAACCGCCATCCCAATAGGCCTCCTTCCGCCTTGTGACCGGATCGTCGATCTCGACCGCCCGAAACAGCGTCGGCAGACAGGCCGAGGCAAGGACCGCATCCGGCGTCACCTCGTCCCCACCGAAGACCCGGATCTTGCCGGTCCGCACATTGGTGGCCGACACGAAAAGTCGCGGCCCCGCGGTCGAGGTCAGAAGCTCCGGGTGGAATTTCGCCACCACCCGTTCCAGCGGATTGGCATAAAGCACACCCGAATCGTAAGGGCTGAAGACCTGCGTCATCCGCTCGGCCAGCGCGTAAGGCGAAAACATCGACCAGAACCGCGCCACCGGTCCGGTATCCGGCCAAAGCGCCTTCATCCACTGACCAAGGCGGAAATCATGGACCTCGGACACCTGCGACCAGAGCCAGTCGAGGTTGTCGCGCGCGCCCTGCCGCCCCCCGGCGCAAAGACCGGCTTTCAGCGCCGCACCGTTCAGTGCCCCCGCCGAGGTGCCCGAAATCCCCGCGATCTCGATCGTTTCGTCTTCCAGAAGCCGGTCGAGAACCCCCCAGGTGAAGGCGCCATGCGCGCCGCCGCCTTGCAAGGCCACATTGATCCGCCGCACGCCACGCTTTGCCGCCATGGTTCTTCTTCTTTGCAAAAATACTCAGATCCCCCGTCCCGCCAGAGGCGGAACGGAAGGCATCACGCCCGGACCTGCCTCAAAGCGCGGTCCAGCCGCCGTCGACGCTGATCGCCGTGCCGGTGATCTGATCGGCCGCCGCCGAACACAGGAACACCGTCGTCCCGCCGATCTGCTCGACCGTGGCGAATTGCTTCGACGGCTGGCGGTCCAGCATGACGTTGCGGATCACGTCCTCGCGGCTCATGTTGTGGGTCTTCATCTGGTCGGGGATCTGCGCCTCGACCAGCGGGGTCAGCACATAGCCCGGGCAGATCGTATTGGCGGTGATCGGCTCCAGCGCGGTTTCCAGCGCGGTGACCTTGGTCAGGCCGACGATGCCATGCTTGGCCGCCACATAGGCCGACTTGAAGGGCGAGGCCGTCAACCCATGCGCCGAAGCGATGTTGACCACCCGTCCCCATCCGGCCTTCCGCATGAGCGGAAGCGCGGCGGCGGTGGTGTGGAAGGCCGAGGTCAGGTTGATGGCAAGGATCGCGTCCCACTTTTCGATGGGAAAGTCTTCGATCGGCGCCACATGCTGGATCCCGGCGTTGTTCACCAGGATGTCGCAGGCCCCCATCAGCGCCGCCGCTTGCGTGACCAGGGCCCGGCATTCCGCGCCCTGCGACATGTCGGCCTTCACATAGGCCGCCCGCACCCCGAATTCCTTGCCCAGGGCTTCGGCCAGCGCGTGATCCTCTTCCCGGTCGGTGAAGGAGTTCAGCACCACATGCGCACCCGCCTTCGCGAGTTCACGCGCCACCCCAAGTCCGATTCCCGAATTCGACCCGGTGATGACGGCGGTCTTGCCTGAAAGGGTCATGAAGCACCTCTGTTCGTTTGCATTTGCAGCAATGATTATCCGCCACACCTTAAATTGCCAGTGACAAACCCGTCGCAGGCCGGTGTCAGATGCAGGGAATTACCGCAAATCGTCTGCTTCCGCCCATCGGGAGGATAAAAAAACGCCCGCACAAGGCGGGCGCTAAGTCGTTGAGGCAGGTTTCATACAGGCAAGAAACCTATCGAGCAGTTCTTTATCTATACGCGCTTCATCGCGCAGGGCCAAGCTAAAAGTTTGAAAAGGCAGGAAAGCCCGGATAGCGTGCCGCCCGATCACGCAGGCGGGGGAACGAGGCATGGGCAGGGTCGGGCAGAGCAAAGCAGTTGGCCGGGCCGCCCGCCATGCGTTCGGCGGCCTTCTCTTGGCGGCCGTGCTTGCCGGCACGGGCCTCGCAGCGCCCCAACAGGGCATAGCTATGTATGGAGAGCCGGCCCTACCACCTGATTTTGTGGCCTTGCCCTATGCAAACCCCGATGCTCCGAAGGGTGGCAGCTACATCGCGGGCGAACCCGGCAGCTTCGACAGCCTCAATCCCTGGATCGTGAAGGGCCGTGCACCCTATGGCATCGGCGCCCATACGGTCGAAACGCTGATGGGCCGTTCTCTCGATGAACCCTTCTCGCTTTACGGGCTGCTGGCCGAATCGATTGAAACTGACGACGCCCGATCCTGGGTCGAATTCACCCTCCGGCCCGAGGCGCGATTCTCGGATGGAAGCCCGGTCACGGTCGAGGATGTCATCTGGAGTTTCCAGACCTTGGGCACACTTGGCCACCCGCGCTACACCGGCGCCTGGTCGAAGGTCGCGGGGATCGAGGCGACGGGTCCGCGCAAGATCCGCATCACCTTCAAGGCCCCCGACCGCGAACTCGCGCTGCTGATGGGCCTGCGTCCAGTCCTGAAAAAGGCCGACTGGCAGGACCGCGCCTTCGACGAAACCACGCTGACCCCGCCCATCGGCTCCGGCCCCTATGTGGTCGACCGGGTCGATCCGGGCCGCTCGATCACCTTCCGCCGCAATCCCGACTATTGGGGCAAGGACCTGCCCTTCAACCGCGGCCTGCACAACTTTGATACGCTCCGCTACGAATACTTCGGCGACCCCACGGTGATCTTCGAGGCGTTCAAGGCAGGCGACCTGAACATCTGGCGCGAAACCAACGCCGCGAAATGGGCGCGGAACTACGATTTCCCGGCGCTGACCTCGGGCGAGGTGGTGAAGTCTGAAATCGGCAATGCCCGCCCCGGCGGCATGACCGGCTTTGTCATCAACACCCGCCGCCCGCAGTTCCAGGACTGGCGGGTGCGCGAGGCGCTGATCGGCGCCTTCAACTTCGCCTACATCAACCAGACCATGAACGACGGCGCCGAACCCCGGATCGACAGCTATTTCGTCCATTCCTCGCTCGCGGGGGGCAATGGCCCGGCAGCGCCCGAAATCGCGGCGCTGCTTGCCCCCTACAAGGCCGAGCTTTTGCCCGGCACACTTGACGGTTGGACACCCCCTGCGGGGAATGGCCAGACCAGCGACCGCAAGGCGCTCAGGGCTTCGGATCGCCTGCTGGAAGAAGCCGGCTGGACCGTGCAGGACGGTGAGTTGAGGGACGCCGAAGGCAAGCCCTTCCGGCTGGAATTCCTGCTGGCGCGCGGCGCCTCCGATACCGCGACCATCGTGGAACTCTACTCGGCGCCGCTGAAACAGCTGGGGATCACGCCCATCGTCACCTCGGTCGACAGCGCCGAATACCTGCAACGCACCAACAATTTCGATTTCGACATGGCCTGGATGATCCGCCCCATGTCGCTGTCGCCGGGGAACGAGATGCTGTTGTATTTCGGCTCGGCCGCCGCCGACCAGCCCGGATCGCGCAATCTGGCCGGGATCAGATCGGCCGCGGTGGACGGGCTGATCGGCCAGATGCTCGCGGCGCGGGGAGACGAGGATTTCACCCGCGCCACGCAGGCGCTTGACCGGGTGCTGACGGCAGGGCGATATGTCGTGCCGGTCTGGTATGAAAAGACCAGCCGCGTCGCGCATTCAAGGCATCTTCACTATCCATCAACCCTTCCGCTATACGGCTTTTGGCCGGGATTTGTCCCCGAAACATGGTGGTATGAGGAATAAGAGCATGAAGAAGCTTTTTGCCCTGGCGATGATCGCCGCACTGGCAGGCTGCAACACCATCGCTGGCGCGGGCGAAGACGTCTCGGGCGGCGCGCGCACCGTTCAGGGCTGGCTGAACTGATCCGTCACCAGCGCGGTTTGCAGGGATTTGCCGCCTCTCCCGTTGGACATGGTTGACGGACCGGCGGAATTTCCCCATGTCAATCTGACGGCAGACAGGTCGTCGTGACGTGGTTTACGACCGCATTGCGACGAGGGCGCAAGCGCGCCGGTCAGGAATTGGAACCCGATGCACCCAACCCGCATTGCATCGGAAATTGCAGAGAGATACCGGCGATGAAATGGCATCATGTTCAGGAAAACTGGTCGGCATTCTTCGATGCGATCACCGACAAATGGCCTGACGCCGACGAGGCCGAGCTGGAAGAGATCGACGGCGACCAGCGCGCCTTCCTGGCCTATATCGCTGACCTCACCGGCCAGGAAATGGCCGATGTCCGCGAAGAGATCCGCGAATGGCTGGCCGGGGAACTGCCTTCGGATGTGGTGATGGACCCGCGCCACAACGATCATTCGATCACCCTGTCGGGCAAGTTCGTCCCCGAAGGCGAAGACGTCTACGACGATGACGCCCGGTTCGGGGACGACCGCGAGGAATAGCGCCTGCCGCCTGTGCGGTTCCACAAGGTGTGGCCCCGGGTCGGCGTGGGCCATACTGATGTCATTGGGGAACGTTTCCACCTGATCGTTGCGGCTGCCCGCCTCGACAGGCGCAAACCTGACCGCATCCGCAGACCCCTGTCCCTGCCCGCTTGACCCCGGTTTGAAGCGACGTGCATCGCACCTTGTCATGGGTGGCCGGGGCCTCTGCGGCCCCGCGCCCTCGGCCCCGCAACAGCCCGCGTCGCCCTACTTCAGGAACGCCGTCACCGGGCCAACCTTCACGCCCAGCCCGGACTTTTCCGCCTCGGCCTTGGCGATGAACTGCTTGAGCGCGGCGATGCTGTCGGGGTAGGAGCGCAGGACCACCACCGCACCGCCCTTCTGCTGCGCCTGGAAGGCTTCGGCTTCCAGGGTGCGCAGGACTTCTGCGGCATCGCCGCGCGGTTCGTCCACGACGCGGCTCACCTCGGCCTGCGGCAGGCCCTGCGACCGGGCAATCTCGCGCGCGGGGCTCAGGCCCCGGGCATAGCTGACCAGCCCCAGTCCTTCGTCCTTCAGGATCGCCACCATCTGCTGGGCGACCGGGCGACGGGTCATGAGCGTGTTTTCCGGCGAGGTCATCACCGCCACCGCCTCGGGCATCCCGGCGCTGATCGACTGATAGCTCACCTCGACATCCGATGCGGTGCCCTCCTTGGGCAGACCGTCGGCCAGCATCGCCACCTCAAAGCCATGGGCCCGGGCACGGGCGGCCACTTCCAGACCGTCCTTGCGCATCGGATTGATGGCCAGGGTGACCGGAACCGGCAGCGCCATCAGATCGGCCATGTTCGCACCGCCGCCGGCATTGCCAAGTTCGATCACGATGACCCCCAGAACCGGCAGGTTCGCGGGGTTGTCCAGCCGCGCGGCATAGCGGTGCAACGGCAGTTCGGCCACGTCCGCCGCGCGCGGGCTGACGGGCGCTTCGATCATCCCCGGCGCGTCCGGCGCGCTGGGCGGCGCAGGCTCGACGCTGTCAAAAGCCTCCGGCCCCTCGCCTGCGGGCGCGGACTGGATCGTCGGCAGTCGGTTCACCCGCACACCGGGAACCGGCCGCTGAAACCCGGGCTTCGGCGCCGCCGTCACGCCCTTCGGCGGCTCGGGCGCATCGGGAGAGATCACCGGCGGCAGGTTCGACGGGGCTGCGTCCGAAGGTTTTTCCCCACCTTTCAAGACCGGCGGCAGGACTCGCTTGCCGACAGCGGTCGATCCGGCGCCGAATCCGCCAGAAGCACCCTCGTCGGGCATCATCTCCTCGGGCAGAGGATCGCCGGGCAGGGATTCGTCCGTCGGCTCGTCAGGGGCAGGCTCAAGGGCCGCCCCTTCATCGGGCTGGGTTGCCTCCAGCTGCGGCTGGTCCGGGGTGAGCGCCGGCGCGGGGATCGCCCCGGGCGCGGGTTCCGGGGCTGCTTGCGGCGCAGGTTCCGGGGCCAGCGTGGCCAAGGGCGGCACCGGGGCGGCATCCGGCGCGGTGGACGCTTCGGGCACCGGAACCGATTTCGGCTCGGTGGGCAGGTCAAGCCCGGTGGGCGCGGCAGGGGCGGCCTCGGCGTCCGGCGCCTTTGCCAGAACCGACGCATCAGATTGGTCGGGCTGCGGCGCGGTATCGCCGCCGATGCTGGGCGGCGTGGGTTCCCTGGCCTCCGGCGCGGTGGCGGCGGGCGCGGGCGCGATGCTGACCGCCGCATCCGATGCCGGAGCGGGCGCAGGCGCATCCACGGCGGGCTTGTCGAATTCGGACCCCGCTGGCGGCGCGATGACCGCAGCATCGGGGGCGGCACGCGCGGCTTCCGCCGTCTGGGCCGGTTCGGTGGGGGCGGAAGGCTGAGGTTCGGACACCGCAGGCGACTCGGGCACCGTTCCGGTTGCCGCCGTTTCGCCCGTTGCGGGCGTGGCGCTTTCCGCAGCAGTCTCGGTTTCTGCCGCAGGCTCGGCGCCGGTTGGCGACATGCCCGGAACTGCGGACGCGGTCGCAACCTCGTGGGGGACCGGCGGGGCGGACATCAGCGATACCGCTCCCAGGACGGCAACGGAAACGACGCCACCCGACAGCAGCCCAGCCAAAAGACCCTTGATCAAAACTCAGCCTCCGTAAATCGTCTGGCGCCCTGCATCCATCCATGCTGCAAGCTGGACAAAAGGGCAACGCATCCCGCGCGCCCTTGACCCCGCGGACGGCTCTGAGCATCTATAGCGTCACACCGCGCCGGGATCACCCCGGAATTTCTTTCCATCAGGACATCCCATGCTGCTTCTGATCGATAACTACGACAGCTTCACCTACAANNAACGTGCAGGAGGCGATGGCGCTGAACCCCTCGGCCATCGTGCTGTCGCCGGGGCCCTGCGACCCCGATCAGGCCGGGATATGCCTCGCGCTCACGCAGGCCGCCGCCGAAACGCGCACGCCGCTTCTGGGTGTCTGCCTTGGCCACCAGACCATCGGCCAGGCCTTCGGCGGCAAGGTCGTGCGCTGCCATGAAATCGTCCACGGCAAGATGGGCGAGATGCACCACGGCGGCAAAGGCATGTTCCGTGGCCTGCCCTCGCCCTTCCTTGCCACGCGCTACCATTCGCTGGTCGTGGATCGTGAGAGCCTGCCCGACTGCCTTGAGGTCACGGCCTGGCTCAAGGACGGCACGATCATGGGGCTGAAGCACAAGAGCCTTCCCATCGAAGGGGTGCAGTTCCACCCCGAATCCATCGCCTCGGAACACGGACACCAGATGCTGCGGAATTTCCTAGAAGATGCGGGCGTGCCGCTCGGCCAGGTGGCGGCATGACCGACGCGCTGCGCCCGCTGATCGGCATCGCCGCCGAACGCCCCCTGACCGGGGCCGAGGCCGAGATCGCCTTTGACGCCCTGTTCGAAGGAACCGCCACGCCAAGCCAGATGGGGGGCTTGCTGATGGCGCTGCGCACCCGTGGCGAAACGGTCGAGGAAATGGCCGCCGCCGCCCGCGTGATGCGCGCCAAGTGCCACCCCGTGACCGCGCCCGCAGGTGCCATCGACATCGTGGGAACCGGCGGCGACGGGAAAGGCACGCTCAATATCTCGACCACCACTGCCTTTGTCGTCGCGGGTGCGGGCGTGATCGTTGCCAAGCACGGCAACCGCAACCTGTCGTCGAAATCCGGCGCCGCCGACGCGCTGACCCATCTTGGCATCAACGTCATGGTGGGCCGCGAGGTGGTGGAGCGCGAATTCGCCGAATGCGGCATCGCCTTCATGATGGCGCCGATCCACCATCCGGCGATCCGCCACGTCATGCCCACGCGTTCGGAGCTTGGCACCCGCACGGTCTTCAACATCCTCGGGCCGATGACCAACCCGGCTGGCGTGAAGCGGCAGTTGACCGGGGCCTTTTCCAGGGTCTGGATCCGCCCGATGGCCGAAACCCTGGCCGAGCTTGGGTCTGAACATTGCTGGCTCGTCCACGGTGGCGACGGTTCGGATGAACTGGCGATTTCCGAACGCAGCTTCGTGGCCGAACTGAAAGACGGCAAGATCACCGAATTCGAGGTCCACCCCGAGGATGCCGGTCTGGCCGTTCGTCCCTTCGAAGAAATCGTCGGCGGCACCCCGGCCGAAAACGCCGCCGCACTGCGGGCTGTTCTGGCGGGCGCTGCCGGCGCCTACCGCGATGCGGTGCTGTTCAATTCGGCTGCGGCGCTGATCTGCGCGGGAAAGGTCACATCGCTGAAAGACGGCGCGGCACTGGCGGCCGAGTCGATCGACAGCGGCGCCGCCGCCGCCAAGGTCGCCGCCCTCCGCCGGATCTCGCCGCTTGAGGCATGACGGCGGTTCCGAAAGCCTGGGCGCATCTGCCCTTCTTTGATTGCGACTGGCCGCGGATTTCGGGGGCACTTGCCGCCGATCCGCGCCCGGTCCTGCCGCCGGGGCCTTTGCGCTTCGCCGCCCTTGACCGCTGCGCGCCAGATCAAATCCGCGTGGTGATCCTGGGCCAGGACCCCTACCACACGCCCGGCAAAGCCGATGGGCTGGCCTTTTCCATCAACCCTGATTTTGGCGGCAGGCTCGACAGCCTTGGCAACATCTTCAAGGAGTTGCAGGACGATCTTGGCGTGACGCGACACCGGACCGATCTGTCGGACTGGGCCGATCAGGGCGTGCTTTTGCTCAACACCGCGCTCAGCGTTCCCCAAGGCATTGCGAAGGGCCACGACCGGCTGGGCTGGCAGGCGCTGATCGGGCAGGTGCTGGCCGAACTCGACGCCTCGCCCCGCGCCTTCCTGCTGTGGGGCGCCCCCGCGCAGCAGCTTGGTGGCCGCTATCTGACCAACCCCGGCCACCTGCGGATCGAAACCGCCCATCCATCGCCGCTGTCGGCCTGGCGTGGCTTCCTCGGCTCGCGTCCCTTCAGCCGCACCAACGCCTGGCTGACGGCGCAAGGCCACCCGCCGATCCGCTGGGGCTGACGGCTTTCCCTTCCCATCGGCGGGCGGCGGCGATAAGGTCTGGCCATGGATATTCTGGACAAGATCAAGAGCTACAAGCTCGAAGAAATCGCGGCGGCCAAAGCGGCGCGCCCGCTCTCCAAGATCGAGGACGAGGCCCGCGCGGCCGACGCCCCCCGGAGGTTCTACCGCGCCCTTCGCAATGCGACGCAAGAAGGATACGGCCTGATCGCCGAGATCAAGAAGGCCAGCCCGTCGAAGGGCCTGATCCGGCCCGATTTCGACCCGCCCGCGCTGGCCCGCGCCTATGAGGCCGGCGGCGCGACCTGCCTGTCGATCCTGACCGACACGCCGTCCTTCCAGGGCGCGCCCGACTACCTGCGGACCGCCCGCGCGGCCTGCACCCTGCCGGTGCTGCGCAAGGATTTCCTATACGACACCTACCAGGTCGCCGAAGCCCGCGCCTGGGGTGCCGACTGCATCCTGATCATCATGGCCAGCGTCTCGGACATGCAGGCCGCCGAACTGGAAGCTGCCGCGCTGGCCTGGGGAATGGACGTGCTGATCGAGGTGCACGACGGGGCCGAGCTTGACCGCGCGTTGCGGCTGACCTCACCCATGATCGGGATAAACAACCGCAATCTCAAGACTTTCGACGTTACTCTTGACACAACCCGGAACCTTGCGCCCCGCGTGCCCGAAGACCGGCTTCTGGTCTGCGAAAGCGGGCTTTTCACCCCCGAAGACCTGACCGAGATGGCCAAGGTTGGCGCGCGTGCCTTCCTGATCGGCGAAAGCCTGATGCGGCAGGATGATGTCGCGGCGGCGACGCGGGCACTTATCGCAAATCCGTACCGGGGGTAGATCATGGCGCTCACGCATTTCGACAAGGACGGCAACGCGCATATGGTGGACGTCACCGCCAAGCCCGTGACCGATCGCATCGCCACCGCCACCGCCCGCGTGGTGATGCTGCCGGAAACGCTGGCGCTGGTGACCGAAGGTCGCGCCAAGAAAGGCGATGTTCTGGCCGTGGCGCAACTGGCAGGCATCATGGCCGCCAAGCGCACCGCCGATCTGATCCCGCTTTGCCACCCGCTGCCGATCACCCGCGTCGCCGTCGAACTCGCCCCCGACGTGGCCCTTCCCGGAGTGAGGATCGAGGCCACGGTGCGCACCACCGGCCAGACCGGCGTCGAGATGGAGGCGCTGACGGCGGCCTCGGTCGCCGCCCTCACGGTCTATGACATGCTGAAAGCGGTGGAACGGTCGATGCGCATCGAAGGCATCGAGGTCATCCTGAAGGATGGCGGAAAATCAGGACGTTACGAGGCGAAGCCATGATTTCTGTCGAAGAGGCACTGGCGAAGGTTCTGGCCCTTGGCTCCCCGCTTGACGGCGAACAGGTTCCGCTTCGTCAGGCGCGCGGCCGGGTGCTGATCGCCCCTGCCGCCGCGACGCTCGACCAGCCGCCTTTCGATGCCTCGGCCATGGATGGCTATGCCATCACCGAGGCCGATCACAGGATCGGCGCGGTCTTGCAGGTGATCGGCGAGGCCGCCGCAGGCCATGCCTTCACCGGTCGCGTCACCCCCGGCACGGCGGCCCGGATCTTCACCGGCGCCCCGGTCCCCGCAGGGGCCGACAGGGTCGTCCTGCAGGAAGACGTGACCCGCGACGAGGGCCAGATCACGCTGGGCCCGAAGATCGAGGCGCAGACCCATATCCGCCCGCGCGGGCAGGATTTCCGCAAAGGTCAGGTCTTTGCGGCGCCCCGCCGTCTTGGGGCGCGCGACCTGACGCTGCTGGCCGCGATGAACATCCCCGAGGTGAGCGTGGCGCGGCGTCCCATCGTCGCGGTCATGTCCACGGGAGACGAACTGGTGATGCCGGGCGAAGTGCCGGGACCGGACCAGATCATCGCTTCGGCCGGACTTGCGATCACCGCACTGGCCGAAGACTGCGGCGCCGAGGCGCGACTTTTGCCCATCGCCCGCGACAATGAACCTTCGCTGCGGATGTGCTTCGGTCTGGCGGCCGAGGCCGATGTGATCGTCACCATCGGTGGAGCCTCGGTCGGGGATCATGATCTGGTCGGACGTGTGGCCGCCGATCTGGGTATGGAACGCGCCTTCTGGAAGATCGCGATGCGCCCCGGAAAGCCACTGATGGCGGGGCGTCTTGGACGCTCTATCGTGCTTGGCCTGCCGGGCAACCCGGTTTCGGCCTTCGTCGGCGCGACGCTGTTCCTGAAGCCGCTGATCGACAGGCTTCAGGGGCTACCCGGCCGTCAGGATCTGCGACAGGCCGAACTGGCGCTGGACCTGCCCGCCAATGGCCCCCGGACGCACTTCATGCGCGCCACCGTCGAGGCCCGTCCCGGCGTTGCGCTGATCCGGCCCTTCGACCGTCAGGACTCCGCCTTGATGGGGGAACTTGCCGAGGCCGATGCCCTTCTGGTGCGCCCTGTCGACGATCCGGCACGCAAAAAAGGCGATCTTGTAGACTGGATACCACTTTGACGCGAGTGCGTTGACACAAAGCGGGAACAGTGGCAGAACATCCTTGGAACAGGAACAATCCAGACAGGGCCCCCTCCGATGCTGACGCGCAAACAGCTTGAACTTCTGGATTTCATCCAAAA
Source organism: Rhodobacteraceae bacterium UBA6236 (assembly GCA_002440945.1). The sequence continues at coordinate 30,587 of DJWG01000011.1, forward strand.
GCGCATGGCGCGCGATGGGGTGCCGCCTTCGTTTGACGAGATGAAAGAGGCGCTGGACCTGCGGTCGAAGTCCGGGATCCACCGCCTGATCACGGCGCTGGAGGAACGCGGCTTCATCCGCCGCCTCGCGCACCGCGCCCGCGCGATCGAGATCATCAAGTTGCCCGAAGCGATGGACAAGGCCGGGTTCTCTCCGCGCGTGATCCAGGGCGACCGGACCGATCCGCCCCGGGGCGCGATGCCCGTCACCTCTCTGGATGCCGTCGAACTGCCGGTCATGGGTCGCATCGCCGCTGGTGTGCCCATCGAGGCGATCAGCGAGGTGTCCCATCACGTCGCGGTGCCGGGCGGCATGGTCGCCGGTCGCGGATCGCATTACGCACTGGAGGTCAAGGGCGACTCGATGATCGAGGCCGGGATCAATGACGGCGACGTGGTGGTGATCCGCGAACAGGGCACCGCCGAAAACGGCGACATCGTCGTCGCGCTGGTCGAAGGGCATGAAGCGACGCTGAAACGCTATCGGCGGCGAGGCAACATGATCGCGCTCGAAGCCGCGAACCCGGCTTACGAAGATCGCCTGCTGCGCGAAGACCAAGTTCGCATCCAGGGCCGCCTTGTGGGGCTGATCCGCAGCTACTGATGGCCTCTGCCCGGCTCAGGGCCTGCCAGGATCGCTTCGCGCGCCCGGCGACTGTTCCAGTAGCGCCAGCCGGACAGATCGCGCGCGGTCACCATCTGCACGCCCTCGGGCGTAAGATAGGCGGCGATGCTTCCGGTCCGCCGCAGGCGCCGCTGGTCGAAGACATCGCAGGGGCCGGTCACTTTTTCCGGCAATCGGCTGTTCAGCACGATCAGCGCACCGTCCCGGCACGCCTCGGCCACCCGTCCGGGCGCGGATTTTCCCGTGAGGTGGATCAGGGGCCGGCCCGCCAATGCAAATGTCCGCTGCGTCTTCGGACCCGAAAAACCCGGCCGCCCCGCCGCCTCGATCTGGGGTGCCAGGTCGCCGTCGTTTTCCAGCCAGGCGCTGGCGACGAAGCCGCCGCCCTTCGGCTTTGACAGCGCCCGGCCTTCGGCCGTCATGACGCCGACGAGCCCCCCGTCCGACGAGATCATCAGATCGGGCCGTGTCGCCGCAGACCAGAGCGCGAAGGCAAGGACCAGCCCTGCCCCGGCGACACTCCGCAAACTCCAGACCTCGGCCAGCATCAGTACCAGACCCGCGACCGCGATGAGCGGCAGGACAATCGTCGTCGGCGCCACCACCGGGACCACCGCGCCCTCCAGCGCCGCGACCCAGTCGCTGATCATGATCACGCCGGCGGTTCCCCACTTCAGCGCCCATAATGCGGGCCCCGCCAGACCTATCGGCATGAGGATCAGCGCGAGCACCCCGGCGGGCATCACGATCAGCCCCATGAGCGGCGTCGAAAGCAGGTTCGCGATCAACCCATATTCCGCGATCCGGTTGAAGTGGATCGCCGCGAAAGGCGCCGTCGCGGTCCCCGCGATCAGCGACGACAGGATCGCCAGAACCACCGGGCGCAGGTAAGACGGCACCCGGTCGCGGACCGCTGACCAATGGCCGAACCCCACGACCAGCGCGACGGTGGCCGCGAAGGACATCTGGAATCCGGGCTCGACCAGGCTTTCCGGTTCAAGAAACAGGACCACCAGCGCCGAGATCGCCACCGTGCGCAGCGAAATCGCGCGCCGGTCGGCAAGCACCGCCAGCATCATCACCATCGCCATGATATAGGCCCGCCGCGTCGCCACATCGGGCCCCGCCAGCGCCAGGTAGAAGGTCGCCGCCAGCGCCGCCACCAGCGCCGCAATCTTGCGCCCGTCCAGCCGCAGGGCAAGCGGCGGGATCAGCGCCAGGCCGCCCCGGATCAGCGCAAAGACGAAGCCGGTGATCAGGCCCATGTGCAGGCCGGAAATCGAGATCAGGTGCGACAGGTTCGAAGCCCGCATTGAATTTGTCGTGGCCGCGTCGATCCCCGACCGGTCCCCCGTCATGAAGGCCGAAGCCAACGCAGCCGCCTGCCCGCCGCCCATGCCCTGCTGCATCTGCGCCGAAAGGCTCATCCGCAGCCGGAAGGCCCAAAGCCGCATGTCATAGGGATCGGCCTCGGCCAGCACCGTCAGCGGATCGCGGGTATAACCCACCCCGCCCAGGCTGCTGAACCAGGCAAGGCGCTGGAAATCGAAGCCCCCCGGCTCCACCGGTCCATCGGGCGGCGCAAGATAGGCGCGCGCTGCGATGCGGGTTCCCGGCACCAAGGCGTCCTGCCGGTCGTCGCCATGCAGCGCCACGCGGACCCGCGCGGGCGCCACGCCGTCCAGTTCCGACAGGACAACCCGGTCGAGCGTCAGGCGGATGGCATCGGAAAACGACCGGTCGATGTCAACGATCCGCCCCTCGACCGGGCCATGATAGCGGTAGGGCAAGACCGGCGCCGCAACCAGCCAGGCGCGCGCCATCATCAAGAGAAGCCCCGCCGCCAGAAGCGCCACCGCAAGGCCCGGCGCGCGCGCCCGTTCCCCCGCAAGCCGCATCATGACGATGCAGAGGCAGATCACCGCCCCCGCCACAAGCGCCTGCGTGAACCCCGGCTCCTCCTTCAGCAGGAAATAGCTGCCAATGCCGGCGCCAAGGCAAAGCGGCGCCCAGGGCATCAGCCCGGCCCGTGCCGCCGCCAGACGGTCGAGACCGGCAAGAACCAGCGCCTGCGCCCCCGTCAAAGGCCGCGGAAACGCCAGCCATCCCTGCACGCCTGAGCCCCGCATCTTGCCCTTGAGCCTCACCTTGCCTAAGCACTCAGCGTCACGTTAGCGTCCTCATGGTTTCCGAAAGGTTAACACCCGCATGTCCCCGATCGTCACTCGCTTCGCGCCGTCGCCCACCGGCTACCTGCATATCGGCGGCGCCCGGACTGCGCTGTTCAACTGGCTTTACGCCCGCGGCCACGGCGGCACCTTTCTTCTGCGGATCGAGGATACCGACCGCGAAAGATCGACGCCCGAGGCGACCGAAGCCATCCTTGAAGGGCTGACCTGGCTCGGCCTCGACTGGGACGGCGATGTGGTCAGCCAGTTCGAACGCCGCGACCGCCACGCCGAGGTCGCGCACGAGATGCTGGCGCGCGGCAACGCCTACAAATGTTACTGCACGCAGGACGAGATCGAAGCCTTCCGCGAGGCCGCTCGCGCCGAGGGCCGTTCAACCCTGTTCCAGAGCCCCTGGCGCGACGCCGATCCCGCGACCCACCCCAACCTGCCCTATGTCATCCGCCTGAAGGCCCCCCGCTTGGGCGAGACGGTGATCGAGGATGCCGTCCAGGGCCGGGTGGTTTTCAGAAATGACCAGCTTGATGATATGGTTTGTTTACGCTCCGATGGTACGCCGACCTATATGCTCGCCGTGGTTGTGGATGATCACGACATGGGCGTGACACATGTGATCCGGGGCGATGACCACTTGAACAACGCGGCGCGGCAAACGCAAATCTTCCACGCGATGGACTGGCCGGTGCCGGTCTGGGCGCATATCCCGCTGATCCACGGCGAGGATGGCAAGAAGTTGTCCAAACGCCACGGCGCGGTGGGCCTGCATGAATATGCGGCCCTTGGCTACCCGGCGGCGGCCCTGCGCAACTACCTCGCGCGCCTTGGGTGGAGCCATGGGGACGACGAATTCTTTACCGACGAACAGGCCAGATCCTGGTTCGAACTTTCGGGAATCGGGCGCGCTCCGGCGCGGCTCGACTTCAAGAAACTGGCCAACCTGTCGGGCCTGCACATCGCAGCGATGGAAGACGCGGCCCTTCTGCCTGAAATTGAGGCATATCTGAAGGCTTCTGCCGCACCTGCATTGACCGACACGCAGCAGGACCGGCTGGCACGCGCCCTTTACTGCCTGAAGGACCGGGCCAAGACCTACCCGGAATTGCTGGAAAAGGCCCATTTCGCGCTGACGGACCGCCCGGTTTCCCCCGATGACGCCGCGGCAAAATCGCTTGATCCGGTATCCCGTGGTATACTGAAAACATTGACGTTGCAGTTGCAGAATGTTAGCTGGGACCGCGAAACGCTGGAGGGGATCGTCGCCAAAATCGCCGCTGATGCGGGCCTCGGTCTGGGCAAGATCGCAGGACCGATCCGGGCGGCGCTGGCGGGACGGACGGCCACGCCCAGCGTCTTCGACATGATGCTCATACTCGGTCAGGCAGAGAGTCTCGCGCGGCTCGAGGATGCAGGGGTCTGATCGCGCCGGAACCATCCGGCCGAACGCCAAAGGGTCGGCACGCCCTCAAGTGCTGCGGTACGAACCGAGGAAAGGGAACTCCATGGCTGATACCAAATCTGCGGCAACGCTCAGCTTTGCCGGCAAGTCGATCGACCTGCCGATCATATCGCCGACCATCGGCCCGGATGTCGTGGACATCCGCAAGCTGTACAACGACGCCGACCTGTTTACCTATGACCCCGGTTTCACCTCGACCGCGGCCTGCGAAAGCTCGATCACCTATATCGACGGCGACAAGGGTGAACTGCTCTATCGCGGCTACCCGATCGAGCAGCTGGCAGCACATTCGCATTATCTGGAAACCTGCTACCTCTTGCTGAACGGCGAACTGCCCGACCCGGTCCAGCTTGAGGATTTCGAAAACCGCGTCACGCGCCACACGATGGTGCATGAACAACTGCACGCCTTCTTCCGCGGGTTCCGCCGTGATAGCCACCCGATGGCGACGATGGTGGGGGTGGTTGGCGCCATGTCGGCCTTCTATCACGACAGCCTTGACATCAACGATCCCTGGCAGCGCGAAGTGGCCGCGATCCGCATGATCGCCAAGCTGCCCACCATCGCGGCGATGGCCTACAAGTATTCGATCGGCCAGCCCTTCGTTTACCCGAAGAATTCGCTCGGCTATGCGGGCAACTTCCTGCATATGTGCTTCTCGGTCCCGGCCGAGGACTACCATGTGCGGCCGGAACTGGCACGGGCCATGGACCGGATCATGATGCTGCNNCATGAACAGAACGCCTCGACCTCGACGGTCCGTCTGGCCGGGTCGTCTGGCGCGAACCCCTTCGCCTGCATCGCCGCCGGCATCGCCTGTCTTTGGGGTCCGGCGCATGGCGGCGCCAACCAGGCCTGTCTGGAAATGCTGCGTGAAATCGGCAGCGTCGACCGCATCCCGGAATACATCGCCAAGG
>DJWG01000011.1:35819-36612 GCA_002440945.1 Rhodobacteraceae bacterium UBA6236
CGCGCGCGAAGGTGATGAAGGAATCCGCGGACGAGGTTCTGGGGATCCTGGGCATCCACAACAACCCGACGCTTCAGGTTGCCAAGGAACTGGAACGGATCGCCCTCGAAGACGAATACTTCGTCTCGAAGAAACTCTACCCGAACGTCGACNNCTCGAGGCGATGGGCTTCCCGACCTCGATGTTCACGCCGATCTTCGCGCTCAGCCGCACCGTCGGCTGGATTTCGCAGTGGAAGGAAATGATCGGCGATCCGGCCCTGAAGATCGGTCGCCCGCGCCAGCTCTACGTCGGACCGGTCCAGCGCGACTACGTCCCGGTCAGCAAACGCTGATATCGTCTTTCGGGAAATTCTCCTTGGATCTCAGACAGAAACGGCGGCACTTCAGGTTCCGCCGTTTTTCTTTTGTTCGGCGGATTTGTATCCGTTTGACCCGAAAGCAGGCTTCAAAAACCGCGAACGCACGAACCTACAAATAAAAACGGCGACCATGGAGGCCGCCGTCTTGAGGTCGATAGAGGATCACTCCTCCATCAAATCCTCACCATCTTCCGTGGCACCGAAATCCAGTCCGTGGCTGGCCCGGATCTTGTCCTCGATCGCCAATGCTACCTCCGGATGGTCGCGCAGAAACTGCTTGGCGTTCTCGCGTCCCTGGCCGATGCGCTCATCGCCGTAGGAATACCAGGCGCCCGATTTCTCGACCACTCCGGCCTTGACGCCCAGATCGATCAACTCACCGGTCTTCGAAATGCCCTCGCCATACATGATGTCGAATTCGACCTGCTTGAA
>DJWG01000004.1:0-1712 GCA_002440945.1 Rhodobacteraceae bacterium UBA6236
TGGCCGACGATCCCGCAGCTTTACGTCAAGGGTGAATTCGTGGGCGGCTGCGACATCATCACCGAGATGACGCTGTCGGGCGAACTGGACCAGTTGTTTGCCACCAAGGGCGTGACCTTCGACAAGGAAGCCGCCGACAAGATCCGCGAAGCCAACGGCTGAGGCAATGCCTTGGCAAAAAGCAAAACGGCCAGCCGCTGGGCTGGCCGTTTTGCTTTGGGGCTTGCTTTACTGCGGGGTTTCGATCCGGTCTGCCAGCTTTTCGGCGCGAACCACGATTTCCGACAGCGTGTGCATGACGATTTCCGGGATCACCGGCACCTCGACCCGTTCGGGGTTCGATCTGGCGATCTCGGCCACGCGTTCGGCCACCGCGGCGCGTTCTTCGGCGGCGCGAAGCTGGTCTTCCAGCGCGGCGGTCTTGTCGGCAAGCATCAGCCCCGCCATCAGGAGCATCCGGGCTTCGGGCATGCGTCCGATCTGGCGGATCAGTTCGCTGGCCTCGGTATCAAGCATATGGGCCGCGACGCGCAGGAAATGTTCCTCGCCATCCTGGCAGGTGACGTCGAAATCACGGCCACCGATCGAAATGCGGACCTCGGGCATCAGGCGACCTCGCCGATCAGGGGTTTGAGTTCGGCCAGGATCCCGGCCAGTTCGGCGCGTTCGGCGCTGCGGGCGGCGCGAAGGGCCTCAAGCTCGGCCAGCATGGCGCGGTTGATCGCCCAGGCATCGCCGCCGCCGGTCTGTTCCAGCGCCCGGTTCGCCTCGATCAGTTCCTGCGCGGCGCGTTTCTGGCGGTGGAGTTCCGCCTGCGCGGCCTCCAATTCCTCGGTCAGGCGGCGCACGCTTTTTTCAAGCCCCGCGACGATGGTTTCCTGCTTGTCCTTGATGGCGCGGACCCGTTCCGTCAGCTGGGCATTGGTCGCGCGTTCGACCTCAAGCTGCTGCTCCAGCTCCTCGACCCGTGCGTCCGCCTGCGTCTCGCCCTGCTGGGTGACAAGCAGGCTGGCGTTCCCGATCCCCTGCGCGATGCGATCCAGCGCGGCGGTGATGCGCCGTTCGAGTTCGGCGATCTCATTCATTCGGCGTGCCCCCAGCCTCAACCGTTTCTACTGGACAGTCCGCGGGATCGGGCCAAAGCTGGCCCCGAATCGCGCTGCGTCTGCCGTTCTGACCATTCTAGACCAAAGCAAAAGCGGTTTGCGCCCCCTTTCGTGTCCGAGGCTTAGCCACTGCGCTTGATCTTGCGTGCCGGGCTGGTATCACGGGGCCGCCGACCGGACACCGACCAAGACAGCCCCAAGGAGCACACCCCGTGGACATCGCCACCCTGCGCCAGACCCACGCCGACCACTGGATGAAGGCCGCCGCCGTGCGGATGCTGGCCATAGATGCGGTCCAGGCCGCCAATTCCGGCCATCCGGGGATGCCGATGGGCATGGCCGACGTGGCGACCGTTCTGTTTGAACGGCACATGAAATTCGACGCCTCGAACCCGAAATGGGCCGACCGCGACCGCTTCATCCTGTCGGCCGGCCACGGCTCGATGCTGCTTTACGCGATCCTGCATCTGACCGGCTACAAGGACTTCACGATCGAGCAGATCCGCAATTTCCGCCAATGGGGCTCGATCACCGCGGGCCACCCGGAAAACTTCCACGCCGACGCGATCGAGACGACGACCGGCCCGCTGGGCCAGGGCATCGCCA
>DJWG01000004.1:1727-2599 GCA_002440945.1 Rhodobacteraceae bacterium UBA6236
TGATGGAAGGCATCAGCCAGGAGGCCATCGGCCTTGCCGGGATGCAGAAGCTCTCGCGCCTCGTGGTGCTTTGGGACAACAACAACATCTCGATCGACGGCAAGATCAGCCTTTCGGATGCGACCGACCAGCGCGCCCGCTTCGCGGCCTCGGGCTGGAGGGTGCTGCATTGCGACGGGCACGACCCCGACGACATCGACCGCGCGCTGACCGAGGCGAAAACCTCGGACCGTCCGGTGCTGATCGACTGCAAGACCCATATCGGCTACGGCTCGAAAAAGCAGGACAGCGCCAGCGCGCATGGCTCGCCACTCGGCGCGGATGAGATCGCCGCTGTCCGCCAGACCTATGGCTGGCCCTATCCGGCCTTCGAGATCCCGGCCAATATCGCCGCCGAATGGCGCGCCATCGGCGAACGCGGCGCGGGCGATCATGCCGCCTGGCAGGCGCGCCTCGATGCGCTGCCCGCCGCGCGGAAGGCCGAATTCGAACGCCAGATGGCGCTTGGCGCGCCGAAGAAACTGGCCGCGACCATCCGCGCGCTGAAACAGCAGGCCAGTAGCGCAGGCCACAAGGTCGCCACCCGCAAGGCCAGCGAAATGGTGCTGGAAGTGGTGAACCCGGTGATGCCGGAAACCATCGGCGGTTCGGCCGACCTGTCGGGATCGAACCTGACCAAGACCGGCGACCTGGGCATCTTCAACCCGGAAAACCGCAAGGGCCGCTACATCCACTACGGCATCCGCGAACACGGCATGTCGGCGGCGATGAACGGCCTCGTGCTGCATGGCGGCGTGCGGCCCTATGGCGGGACCTTCCTGTGCTTCACCGACTATGCCCGGGGCGCGATGCGGCTTTCGGCGCTGATGGGG
>DJWG01000004.1:2611-37323 GCA_002440945.1 Rhodobacteraceae bacterium UBA6236
CCAGCCGGTCGAGCATCTGGCGATCTGCCGCGCCACACCCAACACCTGGACCTTCCGCCCCGCCGATCTGGTGGAAACCGCCGAAGCCTGGGAACTGGCGCTGACCGCCCGTTCCACGCCCTCGGTCCTGGCGCTCAGCCGCCAGAACCTGCCCCTGGTGCGCAAGGTCCATACCGCAAAGAACCTGACCGCCCAGGGCGCCTATGTGCTGGCCGAAGCGACGGGCAAGCGCCAGGCGATCCTGATGGCCACCGGCTCCGAGGTCGAAATCGCGCTGAAGGCCCGCGACCTGCTCGAAGCCGAAGGGATCGGCACCCGCGTCGTTTCCATGCCCTGCATGGAACTTTTCGCCGTTCAGCCGGAAGCCTACCGCAAGAAGGTTCTGCCGGCCGGTCCGGTGCGCGTCGCCGTCGAAGCCGCCGTGCGCCAGCCCTGGGACCGCTGGCTGCTGGGCGAACGCGGCGTGGAACGCAAGGCGGCCTTCGTGGGGATGACGGGCTTCGGGGCTTCGGCCCCGGCCGAACGGCTATACGCCGAATTCGGCATCACCGCAGAAAACATCGTGGCGCAGGTCAAGGCGCGCCTCTGACCGATTGCACCCGGGCCGGAGCGATCCGGCCCGGGGGCTTTACGGACGGGCGTCGGAAGGGGATCAACATGGAACTGTCGATCACCGACCCGTCGCCGCTTCCCCCGCCGCCCGCCGCCTTCAACCTGGCGGCTCATGTGCTGGGTCGTGGAAGCCAGGCCCCCGACAAAAGCGCCTTGCAGATCCTGCGCCTTTCCGGCGCCGAACGCTGGAGCTATGGGCGTCTTGAAGCCGCCGTGCGGGGCGTGGCCAGCGGGTTAATTTCGCAGGGTCTTCAACCCGGCGACCGGGTCCTGATGCGGCTTGGCAATACGGTCGAATTCCCGCTGGCCTTCCTTGGCGCCATTGCCGCCGGGATCGTCCCGGTGCCGACTTCCGCGCTTCTGACGGTGCCCGAGGTCACGAAGCTTGCCCGGATGATCGCCCCGAAGGCGGTGATCGCGGCGAAAGGCGTCGCGCTGCCCGAAGGCGATCTTCCTGTGATCGACGCGGGCCGCTTCCGCGCCTGGGAAGATCTGCCGCCTGCCCCGTTCCAGATGGGCCCCGCTGACCGGCTCGCATATGTCGTCACCACCTCGGGCACCTCGGGCCTGCCGCGCGCGGTCGGCCACGCGCATCGGGCGATCCTTGGCCGGGCGCTGATGCACGAAGGCTGGTACGGGATCACGGCGGAAGACCGGCTGCTGCACGCGGGCGCCTTCAACTGGACCTATACGCTCGGGACCGGCCTCATGGACCCCTGGACGGTCGGCGCGACCGCCCTGATCCCCGCGCCCGGCATCCCGCCCGCGCAACTGCCGCTGCTGCTCAAACGCTTCGATGCCACGATCTTCGCCGCCGCGCCGGGGGTCTACCGCCAGATGCTGCGCGACGGAAAACCCTTGGCGCTGCCGCGCCTGCGCCACGGGCTTTCGGCGGGCGAACGACTGATGCCATCGGTCCGCGCTGCATGGGATGCCGCGACCGGCACCCCGATCTATGAAGCACTTGGCATGTCGGAATGTTCAACCTTCATTTCCGGCTCACCCGCCCGCCCGGCGCCCGAAGGCACGACCGGCTATCCGCAACCCGGCCGCCGGATCGCGGTTCTGGAAGATGGCCAGCCGGTGCCGTGCGGCCAGATGGGCGAACTGGCCATCCACCGCAGCGACCCGGGCCTGATGCTTGGATACCTCGGCGCAGATGACCGGTCGGAGCTGCCGCTGACAGGCGACTGGTTCCTGACCGGCGATACGGTCGAGATGCAGGCCGACGGCGCGATCCGCTACCTTGGGCGCCGCGACGACATGCTGAACGCCGGCGGCTTCCGCGTCGCCCCGGCTGAAATCGAGGCGGCTCTGGCCACCTGCCCCGGCGCGGGCGAAGTCGCGGCGGTGGAGTTGCGCATCCGGGAAGACGCGACCATCATCGCGGCCTTCCATACCGGCCCCGCGACCGAGGCCGCGCTGGCCGCCCATGCCGAAACCTGCCTTGCGCGCTACAAGCAACCCCGTCTTTACCGCCATGTCGCCGCCCTGCCCCATACGGCCAACGGCAAGCTCAATCGACGCGCGCTCCGCGCGGAATGGGAGGAAAAGCTGTGATCAAGCTCGACATCATCTCGGATGTGGCCTGCCCCTGGTGCTACATCGGCAAGGCCTATCTCGACCGGGCGCTGGAACAGCACCCGGACCACCCCTTCACCGTCGAATGGCACCCTTATCAGCTTGACCCGGAAATCCCGGCGGAAGGCATCGACCGCACCGCCTATATGGAGGCCAAGTTCGGCACCCGCGAGAGGATCATCGAGGTCCACAAGCCGATCCTCGAACACGCCGCCCGCGCCGGGATCGAATTCGACCTTCCCGCCATCAAACGTGCGGTCAACACGCTTGACGCCCACAGGCTGATCCATTGGGCGGGGCTTGAGGGACGCCAGACGCCGATGGTCTCTGCCCTGTTTCGCGCCTATTGGCGGGAAGGCAAGGACATCAGCGACCGGTCTGTGCTGACCGCGCTTGCCGGATCGGTGGGCATGGACGAAGCGGTGACCGCCCGGCTTCTCGACAGCGATGCCGACATCGCCGACATCCGCGCCCGCATCGCCCACAGCCAGCGCCGGGGCGTCCGTTCGGTGCCGACCTTCATCCTCGGCAACACCCACGCCCTGCAAGGCGCGCAGCCGGCCGAGACCTGGGCGCAGGTGATCGACGATCTGCAAAAAGAGGGCTGAGCCTTCTCTTTTGGAAAAATACTCCCGCCGGAGGCTCCCCGCGGCACCACCGGGAGCCTCCGGCGGGAGTATTTTCACAAAGAAGAAACATGGACGTTCCAAACCTCCCCGATAAGCGCCGGTGTACGGTGTTTCTATGCCGCGCAACCCCTTTCACCTTTGCCTGGAACTCCGGCTTTCCCGTCCGGCTTGATCCCGGCATGACCCATCCGCCCAGGATCCGCAGGAGCCCCGATGCCGCGTCGCCTTCCCCTTCCCGAATTCACCGCGATGCTGGCGATGCTTTACGCGACGGTCGCCTTTTCCATCGACGCGATGTTGCCGGGCCTGCCGATGATCGCGGGCGAGCTGACGCCGGGCGCGGTGAACCGGGCGCAGCTGGTCATCACCTCATTCGTGCTGGGCATGGGGTTGGGAAGCGGTTTTGCCGGGCCGATCTCGGATGCGGTCGGCCGGCGCGTCACGATCCTTGGCGGCGCGGGGCTTTATGTGATCGGCACCTTGCTGGCCTATGTCGCGCCCTCGCTTGAACTGCTGCTGGCGGCGCGGGTGTTGCAGGGCCTGGGGGCAGCGGCGCCGCGGATCGTCGGTCTGGCGCTGATCCGGGATCTTTATCAGGGGCGCGAGATGGCGCGGGTGTCGTCCTTCGTGATGCTCGTCTTCATGGTGGTTCCGGCCATCGCGCCCTCGATCGGCCAGGTGATCATCTGGGCGGCGGGCTGGCGGTCGATCTTTCTGGCCTATGTGCTGTTCGCCTGCGTGGCGACGGGGTGGCTGATGCTGCGCCAGGAGGAAACCTTGCCGCCGTCGGCGCGCCGGCCGCTATCGCTGCCTGTCCTGCTTCGCGGCGCGAAAGAGGTGTTGGGCGACCGGACGGTGATGATCTGCACCGCCGCCATGACGGTAGGGTTCGGGCAGATGATGGCGCTTTTGTCCTCGATCCAGCAGATCTATGAGGAAACCTATCATCAGGGCGCGGATTTCCCGAAATGGTTCGCGTTGTCGGCCGTGATCGCGGCCAGCGCGTCTTTCGTGAATGCGCGGCTGGTGATGCGGCTCGGGATGCACCGGCTGGCGCGCGGCGCCTTTGCGGTGATGGCGCTCTTCTCGACCCTTGTCGCGCTGGTGCTGGCGTCGAACCTGCTGCACGGCGCTGCGGCCTTCGCGGCGTTCTACCTTTGGGCGACGTCAGTCTTCTTCATGGCCGGGCTGGTCTTTGGCAACCTCAATGCCATCGCCATGCAGAAGATGGGTCATATCGCCGGGATGACAGCCTCGGTCATGTCGGCGGTCTCGACCGTTCTGGGGGCATCCATCGCGGTTCCGGTGGGGCTTGCGTTCAACGGAACGCCGCTTCCCGCGATCACCGGGGCGGTGATCTGTTCGTCGCTCGGCTGGATCGCGATGGGGCTTTTGCGCGAGGAAGGATAGCGGGCGCGGTCAGCGCCCGGATTTCTTCGTCACCAGCGCCCCGGCCTTTTCCGCCAGATCGCGGGCGATGGCGAAGGCGCCCTTGATCTTGTCGGCCTCTTTCGCCCAGTCGCGCGTCAGCATCAGCTTGTTGTCCTTGATCCGCGCCTTGCCGCCTTCGGCGGCGACGAATTCCACCAGCCCCGCGGGGTTCGGGAACTTGTCGTTGTGGAACTGTACCGTGGCGCCCTTCGGCCCGGCATCCAGCCGCCCGATCTGGGCGCGGCGGCACATGCCCTTGATGCGGATCACCAGCAAAAGCGTGTTGACCTCGCGCGGGAGCGGGCCGAACCGGTCGATGAGTTCCGCCGCGAAGCCTTCCAGTTCGACCTTGGTCTGCAACCCCGAAAGGCGCCGGTAAAGGCCAAGGCGCACGTCAAGGTCGGGGACGTAGTCTTCGGGGATCAGCACCGGCACGCCAAGGTTGATCTGCGGCGCCCATTGTCCGTCATCCTCGGGGCTTTGCAATTCGCCCGAGCGCAGCTTGGCGATCGTCTCCTCAAGCATCGCCTGGTAGAGCTCGTATCCAACCTCGTTGATATGGCCCGATTGTTCCTCGCCCAGAAGGTTGCCGGCGCCGCGCAGGTCAAGGTCCTGGCTGGCGAGCGAGAAACCCGCGCCGAGGCTGTCGAGGCTGGCCAGAAGCCGTAGCCGCTTGGTCGCCTGCGGCGTCAGCGGCGCGCGGGGCTTCGTGGTCAGGTAGCAGTAGGCCCGGGTCTTCGACCGACCCACGCGGCCACGGATCTGGTAAAGCTGGCTCAGCCCGAACATGTCGGCGCGATGGACGATCATGGTGTTGGCGGTCGGGATGTCGAGGCCGGATTCGACGATGGTCGTCGCCAGCAGCACGTCATACCTGCCGTCGTAGAAGGCGTTCATCCGGTCATCAAGCTCACCGGCGGCAAGCTGGCCGTGGGCGATGACGTAGCTCACCTCGGGGGCATGGGTCTTCAGGAAATCCTCGATCTCGGGCAGGTCCGAGATGCGGGGCACCACATAGAACGATTGCCCGCCGCGGTAATGTTCGCGCAACAGCGCCTCGCGCAGGGTGACCACATCGAATTCGCTGACATAGGTGCGGATCGCCAGCCGGTCGACGGGCGGCGTGCCGATGATCGACAGGTCGCGCACCCCGGTCAGCGACAGTTGCAGCGTGCGCGGGATCGGCGTCGCGGTCAGCGTGAGCACATGGATTTCCGACCGCATCTCCTTCAGCCGTTCCTTGTGGGTGACGCCGAAGTGCTGTTCCTCGTCGATGATCATCAGGCCAAGATTGCGGAAGCGCACCGCCTTGGCCAGCACCGCGTGGGTGCCGATCACGATGTCAACGGTCCCTTCGGCCAGCCCTTCGCGGGTCTTCGCGGCCTCTTTCGCGGTGACGAAGCGCGACAGCGGGCGCACGGTGATCGCGGTGCCGCGGAAGCGTTCGGCGAAGGTGCGGTAGTGCTGGCGTGCCAGAAGCGTGGTCGGCGCGATGACGGCGACCTGCACGCCCGATTGCGCCGCGACGAAGGCCGCGCGCATCGCCACTTCGGTCTTGCCAAAGCCCACGTCGCCGACGATCAGCCGATCCATCGGGCTTCCGGCTTCCAGATCGGCCAGCACGTCGCCGATGGCGGAAAGCTGGTCGTCGGTTTCCTGATAGGGGAAGCGGGCCGAGAAATCTTCCCATTCGTGGTGCGGCGCTTCCAGGATCGGGGCGCGGCGCAGGTGACGTTCGGCGGCGACCCGCATCAGCCGTTCCGCGATCTGGCGGATCCGTTCCTTGAGCTTGGCCTTCTTGGCCTGCCATGCCCCGCCGCCAAGCTTGTCGAGCAGGCCTTCCTCATGCCCGTAGCGGCTCAGAAGCTCGATGTTCTCGACCGGCAGGTAAAGCCGGTCGCCGCCCGCATATTCCAAGAGCACGCATTCATGCGGCGCGCCAAGTGCTGTGACGGTTTCCAGCCCCTTGTAGCGGCCGACGCCGTGATCGACGTGGACGACCAGATCGCCCGGCGACAGGCTTTGCGCCTCGGTCAGGAAGTTGTCGGCGCGGCGGCGCTTCTTCGCGCCCCGGATCAGCCGGTCGCCCAGAACGTCCTGTTCCGAGATGACGGTCAGGCCTTCGGCCTCGAACCCGTGTTCCAGCGCCCAGACCGTCAGGAACAACCCGCCCCGGCCCTCGCCCACCTCGCGGATGTCGCGGACGGGCTTGGCATCGCGAAGCGTTTCGTCTTCAAGCAGCCCCTTCAGGCGTTCGCGCGCGCCGTCGGAATAGGAGGCGACGATCACCTGGCCTTCGCTCCGGCGGGCGCGGATGTGGTCGGCCAGGGCACCGAAAAGGCTGACGTTTTCCAGCGCCCGTTCGGGCGAGAAGTTGCGCCCGATCCGGCCGCCCGCATCCAGCACGTTCAGGCCGGTGGGCTGCGGCAGCGCCGCCAGCTGGATCACCCGGTGGTCGACCACCGCTGCGGACCATCCCGCGTCATCCAGATACAATAGCCCCGGCGGACAAGGTTTGTAGACGGTGTCGCCACGATCCTTGCGGGCCATCGCCTCTTTGCGGGCGTCATACTGATCCTCGATCGCCTCCCAGCGCGACAGGCGCGCGGGCGTGGTCTGGTCATCAAGCATGACCGAAGCCTCGGGCAGGTAGTCGAAGATCGTTTCCAGCCGGTCATGGAAGAAGGGCAGCCAATGTTCCATCCCGGCATGTTTGCGCCCGGCGCTCACCGCCTCATAGAGCGGGTCATCGCTTCCGGCGGCGCCGAATTCGATGCGGTAGTTCTGGCGGAACCGGGTGATCGCCGCTTCGTCCAGCACGATTTCGGACACCGGCGCCAGTTCGACCACGGTCAGCTTTTCGGTCGTGCGCTGAGTGGCGGCATCGAAGCGGCGGGCGCCGTCCAGCACGTCACCGAAGAAATCCAGCCGCACCGGCCCGCCCGCGCCGGGCGGGAAGATGTCGATGATCCCGCCCCGCACCGCATAATCGCCGGGTTCGGTCACCGTGGGGCTGGGCGAAAAGCCCATGCGGACCAGATAGGCACGCAAACCCGCCTCATCGACACGCGATCCGACCTTGGCGGTGAAGCTTGAAGCCCGCACGACATCACGGGCCGGGATGCGCTGGCTCGCGGCGTTGAGGGTGGTCAGCAGGATGAACGGCCCCGGCACGCCCTGCGCAAGGCCCGCCAGCGTCGCCATCCGCGCGGCGCTGACATCGGGGTTGGGCGAGACACGGTCATAGGGCAGGCAGTCCCAGGCCGGGAAGGTCAGAATCACCGCATCGGGCGCAAAGAACGCCAGCGCCGCGCGCATCGCCTCCATCCGCTTGTCGTCGCGGGCGACGTGGATGACGGGTTTGCCCCGTGCCAGTTCGCGCGCCAGAAGCCGGGCGTCGTAGCCCTCGGGGGCGCCGGAAAGGGTGATGGGCGCGGCCATGTCTCAGCCCAGCGGATTGATGTTGAAGTTCTTCGCCATGCCCCAGAAGGCGGTGGCGAAGATCGAGATCATGCCGACGATCTGCACATGGGTCCGGTGCCGCGCGAGGTGGCGTTGCAGGATCTCGCCGCTTTCGCCCTGCCGGTCGATCAGCCAGGCGGTATTCATGGTCAGCGCACCGACGATGGTCAGCGGAAACAGGATCAGCAACACCGCCTGCGCGAATTCGACCCGGTACCAGAAGCCCAGCACCGCCAGCGCCGAGAGGATGAAGAAGGCCATCAGCACAAGGATCGGGCCGGCGACCGTCATCATGTAGACGAAGCGGCCGACGTAGATCCTTGCGATCTGGTCCAGATCCTCGGCCGCCTGGCCGCCGTGCTTGCGGGCGCGCAGCACCATGTCGAAGGGCACGCCCAGCACCCAATGCGATGCCTGGCTCCAGGTAACGGCGAGCGCGATCCAGTACCACAGGTTCGAAAATGACCGCATGTCGATCACTTCGAATAGAAGCTGGGTCCAGTTCACAGGCGTCTCCATCCCGTCTTGGCGCGTCACGGGGTCTACCCTCGGCGCGCTGTTCCGTGTAACGGGTAGCGAAAGCCCCGCCAAGTGCCAAGCGGCCAGATGGCGGGCCAAGTCCACCGCCAGCCGCCCTCAGCCAGAGGAAACGCCATGCCGCATCTTCCCGCCGCCTTTCCCGCCACCCGGTTCCGCCGCCTGCGCCGCATGGGCGCGCTGCGCGATCTGGTCCAGGAGGTGCGCCTTTCGCCCGCCGATCTGATCTGGCCGCTGTTCGTGACCGATGTTCCGGGGGCGGATGCGCCCGTGGCCTCGATGCCGGGCGTGTCGCGCCTGACGGTCGATGGCGCCGTCCGCGCGGCCGAGAAAGCAGCCGCCCTGGGCATTCCGGCGATCTGCCTGTTTCCCTATACCGATCCGGCGCTGAAATCCGAAACCTGCGAAGAAGCCTGGAGCCCCGACAACCTTTCGAACCGCGCGATCCGGGCGATCAAGGCCGCCGTGCCGGACATCGCGGTCATGACCGATGTTGCGCTTGATCCCTACAACGCGCTTGGCCACGACGGGCTGGTGCGCGACGGGGTGGTCCTGAACGACGAAACGCTTGAGGCGCTGGTCCGTATGGCGCTGGCGCAGGCCGAGGCGGGGGCGGATATCCTTGGGCCGTCCGACATGATGGATGGCCGGATCGGCGCCATGCGCAGCGCGCTGGAAGAGGCGGGCCACAAGGATGTGGTGATCCTGTCCTATGCCGCGAAATACGCCAGCGCCTTCTACGGGCCGTTTCGCGATGCTGTAGGGGCATCGGGCGCGCTGAAAGGCGACAAGAAGACCTATCAGATGAACCCCGGCAACCGGGACGAGGCGCTGCGGCTGGTGGCCCGCGACCTGGATGAAGGCGCCGACATGGTCATGATCAAGCCGGGGATGCCCTATCTGGACATCTGCGCGCGCGTGAAGGACGCCTTTGGCGTGCCGACCTTCGCCTATCAGGTGTCGGGCGAATACGCGATGCTGAAGGGCGCGATGCTGAACGGCTGGCTGAAGGAAGACGTGATGCTGGAAAGCCTGCTGGCCTTCCGCCGCGCCGGCTGCGACGGCATCCTGACCTATTTCGCCCCCGAAGCCGCCCGCCTGCTGCGCGCCTGACGCCCTGCGGCCGGGCCGCGGCTCTTTGCCGATGGCCGCGCCGCGCCGCAAGACGTGGTGACAAAAGCGGAATTTGCCCCTAGGCTGGCCCGCAACCGGCAATTGAGACCGGAGTGAGGCAGTCAAGTCGCGTGGCCCCCGGACCGCACGGCCCCAGCGGAGCAGAATTATGGTAGAGATTTCCCGTCGCACATTCGTGATGCTGTCCGGCACGACGCTTGGCCTTGCCGCCTGCGGCAACGGCTTGGGCGGCAATGGCGCCGCCCGGCTCGATGCCCGGGTCGATGCCACGCGCGCCTATCTCTTGCAGAACTTCCCCGGCACCCAGGACCTGATGAGCCGCGCCGCGGGCGTTCTCTACATGCCCCTGATGACCGAGGCGGGCTTCGGCATCGGCGGCGCCTACGGGCGCGGCGCGCTCAGGATCAATGACGTGACGGTCGACTACTATTCCGCCACGCAGGCCAGCATCGGGCTGACCCTTGGCGCCCAGCAATATGCCCATGCGCTGTTCTTCATGACCTCGGAGGCGCTCGAGAACTTCCGCCGCCAGAACGGCTGGCAGGCGGGGGCGGGCGTGACCTATGCCCTGCCCGATGGCGGCGGCACCGCAGGTATCGACACGACCACCACCACGGCGCCGGTGATCGCGCTGGTCTTCGGGCAAGCCGGCTTCATCGCGGGCGCCACACTCGACGGCACGAAATACACCCGGATCATTCCCTGATCCCCGAAGGGCGGGCGTTCCCCGCCCGCCCCTGCGCTTCAATCGTCAAGGGCGGGGTTCACCCCGCCCCCTTGCACCGTCAGCCGTTCAGCTTCCGCAGCCGCGCGATCAGGCTCGACGTGTCCCAGCGGTTGCCGCCCATGTTCTGGACATCCTTGTAGAACTGGTCGACCAGCGCCGTGACCGGCAGGCTGACGCCCAGGTCATCGCCCGTGGCAAGGCAGATCCCCAGATCCTTGCGCATCCAGTCGACGGCAAAGCCGAAGTCGTATTTGCCTTCGGCCATGGTCTTGTGGCGGTTCTGCATCTGCCAGCTTCCGGCGGCGCCCTGGCTGATGACCTCGACCAGTTCACCGATATCAAGGTCCGCCTTTTCGGCGAAGCTCAGACCTTCGGAGAGGCCCTGCACCGCTCCGGCGATGCAGATCTGGTTGACCATCTTCGCCAGCTGTCCCGCGCCGCTTTCCCCTAAGCGGCGGCAGATCCGGGCATAGGCCGCGATGACGGGTTCGGCGCGGGCGTAATCATCGGCAGCGCCCCCGCACATCACCGACAGGACGCCGTTTTCCGCGCCCGCCTGCCCGCCCGACACCGGCGCATCGACAAAGCCAAGGCCACTGCCGCGCGCCACACCCGAAAGCTCGCGCGTGACGCTCGCCGAAACCGTAGTGTGATCGACGAAGACCGCGCCGGGCGCCATGCCGGCGAAGGCGCCGTCGGCCCCCAGACAGACGCTGCGCAGGTCGTCGTCGTTGCCCACGCAGGCAAACACGAATTCGGCCCCCGTCGCCGCGCCGGCCGGCGTGTCGGCGGCCCGCCCGCCGTGGCGCGAAACCCAGTCGTCGGCCTTGGCCCGGGTGCGGTTGTAGACCGTCACGTCATGGCCCTTGGCGGTCAGATGGCGCGCCATCGGAAACCCCATCACGCCCAATCCCAGAAACGCCACCCTCGCCATGTCCTGTCCTCCACAGTTGCGATCCGATCCGTTCTGTCCTAGTTACCCGGCCTGCACTGCGCGTCAACCGTGACCGCCGCGGCCCCTGGCCCGGACCAGCCGGAAACGCCGTCCCGGAACCGATGAGGCCCGCCCCGATGCTGACTGCCTTCCGCTGGCTCATGCGCATTGTCTCGGCCCTCGTGATCCTGGGGTTGATCGCGGCCTCGATGGTCTATTACTTCGCCTCGCGGTCCTTGCCGGACTATGACGCGACCTATCGCGTCCCGGGCCTGTCGGCGCCGGTCGAGGTGGTGCGCGATACCGCCGACGTGCCGCATATCTTCGGCAAGACCGACCATGACGTCTTCTATGCCCTGGGCTTTGCCCATGCGCAGGACCGGCTGTGGCAGATGATGATCCTGCGCCGCACCGCGCAAGGACGGCTGTCCGAGGTCTTCGGCAAGCGGACGCTCAATACCGATG
Source organism: Rhodobacteraceae bacterium UBA6236 (assembly GCA_002440945.1). Next base: position 14,124 of record DJWG01000004.1, read on the forward strand.
ACCTGATGCGGCGGCTGGACCTTTACGGGCTGGCGGAACAATCGGTGGCCGCGCAGGACGACGAGACGCGCAAGGCGCTTGAAGCCTATTCCGCGGGCGTGAACGAATGGGTCCGCATCATCAACCAGGAAGCCAAGGGCCGCGGCGCGCCGGAATTCTTCCTCTTCAACAATGAAATCGCCTATTGGCAGCCTGCCGATTCCATCGCGCTGATGAAGCTGATGGCGGTGCAGATGTCTTCGCAGCTAGAAGACGAGGTGCTGCGGGCCCGCGTCTCGATGCTGTCGAAGACCTGGGCCGATGACCTGATGCCGCTTGTGCCGGGCGCAGGCGTCGCCGCCTTGCCGCCCTATGGCAGCTTCGTGCCGGGGATCGAGGCCAGCCATTCGGCGCTGCGCATCCAGAGCGATCCGCTCTCGCCCTTCCCGCGCCGGGCGTTCGCCGGGGCGTCGAATGCCTGGGCGGCGGCGCCCAGCCGGTCCGCCGCGGGGGGATCGCTTCTGGCCAATGATCCGCATCTGGATTTCTCGGCCCCGGCGATCTGGTATCTGGCGCGGCTGGAGCTGCAATCGGGCGGCGTCATCGGCGCGACGATCCCCGGCATTCCCGCGATCCTCGCCGGGCGGAACGCGGGCCTCGGCTGGGGCATCACGTCAAGCTACCTTGACGATCAGGACGCCCATATCGAGGAACTGAACCCCGCCGACACGACCCGTTACCGCACCGCGACGGGCTGGAAGCAATTCGAGACCCGCAAGACCATCATCCAGATCAAGGACGAAGCGCCGGTCACCGTCACCTTGCGCTGGACCGACAATGGCCCGGTTCTGCCGGGCACGCATTATGACCTGGCCTCGGTCACGCCGCGCGGCAATGTCACCTCTCTCAACTGGACGGTGCTCGATGGCGCCGACACCACGATGACGGCGGCGATCCGGCTGATGAAGGCGCAGTCGATCAGGGAGGGCCTTGCGGCGGGCGAGCTGTTCGTGGCGCCGTCGCAGAACGTGACGATGGCCGACAAGGACGGCGTGGCGCTTGCGACCTTCGGGCGGATGCCGAAGCGGGACGCGCGCCACCAGACGCAGGGCCGGATGCCCAGCCCCGGCTGGATGCCGGAAAACCAGTGGCAGGGCACCCTGCCCTACAGCGACAATCCGCGCTTTGAAAATCCCGCCGGCGGGATCGTCGGCAATACCAACAACAAGATCATCGACCGGCCCTTCCCGAACCACGTCAGTTTCGACTGGGGCGACAGCCAGCGCATCCAGCGCTGGACGCGGCTCATGCAGGAACGCGAGGTCCATTCCCGCGACAGCTTCATCGCGGCGCAGCTTGATACCGTTTCCCCGGCGGCGCGAAACCTGCTGCCGCTGATCGGGCGCGATCTGTGGTTCACCGGCGAAGCCGCGCCCGAGGGCACCCCGGAACGGCAGCGTCAGCGCGCGCTGGAGCTGCTGGCGAAATGGGACGGCGAGATGAACGAACACCTGCCAGAGCCGCTGATCTATGCCGCCTGGCTGCGCGCGGTGCAGTCTCGTCTGATCCAGGATGAACTGGGGCCGCTTGCCGATGAATTCAGCCATGTGGAGCCCCTGTTCATCGAACGGGTGTTCCGCAACATCGACGGCGCGGGAAAATGGTGCGACATCATGCAATCCGCGCCCGTCGAGACCTGCACCGACGTGTCGCGGCTGGCGCTGGACGACGCGCTTTTGTGGCTTTCCGAACGCTATGGCTCAAGGATCGAAAGCTGGCGCTGGGGCGATCTGCATCAGGCGACGCATGACCACCCGGTTCTGGGTCAAGTGCCGGTGCTGAACTGGTTCGTGAACATCCGCCAATCGACCAGCGGCGGGGATTTCACCCTGATGCGGGGGGTGACGAAGGGCTCGGGTCCGAACCCCTACCTCAATGTCCACGGCGCGGGCTATCGCGGCGTCTATGACTTCGCCGACCCCGACAGTTCGGTCTTCATCATCTCGACCGGGCAGTCCGGCCACCCGCTGAGCCGCCATTACGACGACCTGTCGGAGCTGTGGCGGCGCGGCGAATACATCCCGATGTCGCTGGACCCCGAACTGGCGCGGGCGGCGGCGACCGGGATCACGCGGCTGGAACCGGGGAACTAGCGCAAGGCGGCAGCGGCGGCCCGCCGCGCGGGGCGCCGGGCCATCAGGATCGTGTAGATGCCGCTTCCCACGACGATCGCCGCGCCGACCAGCGTGGCCGCGTCGGGGCGTTCGCCGAAGACCACGATGCCGACCAGCAGCGCGAAGACCAGCCGCGTGTAGCGGAATGGCGTGACCACCGCGACCTCGCCCAGCCGCATGGCCGCGGTAAGGAAGGCATAGGCCGAGACACCCACCGCGATCGCCAGCATCAGGCGCAGCAGTTCCGACAAGGTCGGCAGCACCGCGCCGCCGGTGACGGCCAGCATCGCAAGTCCCGTCGGCACCAGCACCAGAAAGCCATAAAAGCCCAGAAGCATGTTGCCCAGTGTCTTGGGCGCCGCCCGCGTCGCCAGATCGCGCCCCGCGAAACCCAGGGTGCCGATAACGGCAAGGATCGCGGCCGGGGTGAAGCCCTCAAGCCCCGGTCTCAGGATCACCAGAACGCCCAGGAACCCGATGAAGATCGCAAGCCACCTTTGCCAGACGACCCTTTCCCCAAAGATCAGCGCCGCCCCCAATGTGACGACCAGCGGCGTCGCCTGCAGGATCGCCGAGGCCGAGGACAGCGGCGTCAGCGCAATGGCAAGGGTGTAGAAGACCCGGCCAATGACCTCGTTTCCGGCCTTCCAGGCGACCGCCGGCACCAAGGCGGCGCGGGAAAAAAGCCGCTGGCCCTGCCGCAGGGTCAGGACGGCGAAGACCACCGCGCCGCCCGCGCCGAACACCATCAGGATCTGCCCGACCGGCAGGTGGCCGTAGACGGATTTCAAGAGCATGTCTTCGATGGCGAAACCCGCCATCGCGGCGATCATCAGGACGATGCCGCGCAGGTTCTCGGGGTGGCCGGTCACGCGTCGGGGGTCCAGGGGGTGCGCGGGCCGGTTTCGACGGGGTCTTCGTCCGTGAGGTCGGTCCTGTCATCAGCGAAGGCGGGGTCTATGGCGGCATAGGCGGCGCGCTGCCGGGCCGACCAGCGGACGTGCAGGCGGTAGCCTTCGTCGTCCATTTCTTCGGCCTCGACCACGCCCTGATCATGAAGCCAGGCCCGCGCACGACCGGCGCTGAAGGGCAGCACGATGTCCGTGAAACTTCGTTCATCGTCCAGCGCCGCGGAAATCGCGGCGAGCAGCGCATCAAGCCCCAAGCCCGTCACCGCCGACACCGCATGGATGCCGGGCGTGCGCGCATCCTGCACCAAAAGCGCGTCGCGGATGTCGGAGGACAAAAGGTCGATCTTGTTCCAGACCTCGAACATCGGCACGTCTTCATCCACGCCCAGAGATTCCAGGATCTCGCCCACGTCGGCGGCCTGTTCCTCGGTCTCGGGATGGGCGATGTCGCGGACGTGCAGGATCAGGTCCGCCTCAAGCACCTCTTCCAGTGTGGCGCGGAAGGCGGCGACCAGTTGCGTCGGCAGGTCCGAGATGAAGCCCACCGTGTCCGACAGGATCACCTTCTTGCCCGAAGGCAGCGTGACCCCGCGCATCGTGGGATCGAGCGTGGCAAAGAGCATGTCCTTGGCCAGCACCTCGGCGCCGGTCATGCGGTTGAACAGCGTCGACTTGCCGGCGTTGGTATAGCCCACCAGGGCCACCACCGGGAACGGCACCTTGCGGCGCGCGGCGCGGTGCAATTCGCGCGTCTTGACCACCTTCGACAACTGGCGGCGGATCTTCACCACCTCTTCGTCGATGGCGCGGCGGTCGGCCTCGATCTGCGTCTCGCCGGGGCCGCCGACGAAGCCAAGCCCGCCGCGTTGCCGTTCAAGGTGGGTCCAGGCCCGCACCAGCCGCGTGCGCTGATAGCTGAGCGCCGCCAGTTCGACCTGCAGCACACCTTCGCGGGTGCGGGCGCGGTCTGCGAAAATCTCAAGGATGAGGCCGGTCCGGTCCAGAAGCTTGACGCCCCATTCCCGTTCCAGGTTGCGTTGCTGCACGGGCGTCACCGGCCCGTCGACCAGCACCAGATCGACATGAAGGCCGCGAAACCGTTCCTTCAGCTCGTCGATCTTGCCGGTGCCGAACAGCAGGCCCGGCTGGACCTTGGGCAGGCGCACGACCTCGGCCCCGACCACCTCAAGCTCGGGCATGGCGTCGGCCAGCGACACCGCTTCGGCCAGCGCATGTTCGGGCAGGCGGCGGTGGCGGACGGACTTGATTTCGGGATGCAGGACATAGGCCCGCGTCACAACGGCGCTGCGGTCATGGGGATCGCGTTCGGGATCCCGGTCGTCGCTGTCAGGATCGGAAGTCAGTCTTCACCTTCATAAAGCGAAATCGGCGCACCCGGCATGATGGTCGAGATGGCATGTTTGTAAACCAGTTGCGACTGACCATCGCGGCGCAACAGCACGCAGAAGTTGTCGAACCATGTGATCACGCCTTGCAGCTTGACACCGTTTATCAGGAAAATCGTGACGGGAACCTTCGCTTTGCGGACGTGATTGAGAAAGGCGTCCTGAAGGTTCTGTTTATCGGCGGCCATGTTGGTCGACCCTTGTTCTTGTCGTTTGTTGCGCCCCTCTGGCCGCATTTGGCGCGGGGCTGGAGGCTTAACGCAAGTATGCGCACAATGATCCCGGTTTCCAGCGCGAAATCACGGATGCGGAACGAAAAGATTTCGACCCGTATCCGGCGCCCTGCCCGGATGCGGCGGGGCGTCAGTCCTCCATCTCCACCTCTTCGTCCTCGTCCAGATGCGCGATCCGCCCCCCCGATTTCGCGGTGGTGACGACGCCCAGCGACTTCAGCTTCCGGTGCAGGGCCGAACGTTCCATGCCGACGAAGGTCGCGGTGCGGCTGATGTTGCCGCCGAAACGGTTGATCTGGGTCAGCAGGTATTCCCGTTCGAACAGCTCGCGCGCCTCGCGGAGCGGCAGGGTCGCCAGGGCGCCCGACACGATGATGCGGCCATCGTCGGGGGCGGCCTCGCCCTGGCCCTGCAATTCCCGCGTCTCGATGGGGCCGTTTCCTTCACCAAGGATCAGCACCCGTTCGATCAGGTTCCGAAGTTGGCGGATGTTGCCCGGCCAGGTCATCGTCTGCATCAGCGCCTGAGCCTCGTCCGACAGCTCGCGCAGCGGCAGGCCCTGGCTGCGGTTGAACTGTTCGATGAAATAGGCAGCAAGTTCGGGGATGTCCTCGCGGCGTTCCTCCAGCGAGGGGACGGCGATCGGGACCACGTTCAGACGGTCGAACAGTTCCTGCCGGAACCGCCCGGCGGCGATTTCGTGGCGCAGATCGCGCGTCGTCGAAGAGATCACCCGCAGGTCGACCCGGACCTTGTCGCCGCCGCCCGAACGGGTGAACTGCTGTTCGGTCAGGACGCGCAGGATCTTCGACTGGGTGCCAAGCGGCATATCCGCCACTTCGTCGAAATAGATGACGCCGCCATGCGCCTGCTCCAGAAGGCCCTTCTCGATCCCGCGCTCGGTCGTTTCGCGGCCGAAAAGCACGTCCTCCATCCGCTCGGGCTCGACCGAGGCGGACGAGATGATGACGAAGGGCGCCGAGGCACGGTTCGAATTGACATGGATGTAGCGCGCGGCGACTTCCTTGCCCGCGCCGGGCTGGCCGGTCAGCATCACGCGGCCATTGGATTTCGTGACCTTGTCAAGCTGCGCCTTCAGCGCCCGCAGGGAATGCGACTGGCCAATCATCTCGGACGAGGTCACATCCCGCCGCCGGAGCGAGGCGTTTTCCCGCCTGAGCCGCGATGTTTCCATGGCGCGTGAAACGACCACCGTCAACTGGTCGATATTGAAGGGCTTTTCGATAAAGTCATAGGCGCCCTGCTTGATCGCCGCGACGGCGATTTCAATATTGCCATGCCCCGAGATGATGATGATCGGCACATCGGGGTTGTCGCGCTTCACCGTTTTCAGGATGTCGATCCCGTCCATCCGGCTGTCCTTCAGCCAGATGTCCAGCACCATCAGCGCGGGGGGCGCGGCGTTGATCTCGGCCATGCAGTCGTCCGAGTTGGCTGCCAGCCGCGTGTTGTATCCTTCGTCCTTCAGGATGTCCGAGATCAGTTCCCGGATGTCCTTTTCGTCGTCTACAATCAGGATGTCGCTCATTTACCGCCTCCCGCCATTTCGGCGTTCTTTTCTTTCTCGCGTGGACCACGGGCACGGGCCCGCGGCAACCGGATGAGGGCCAGCGCGCCCCGGTGTCCAGTCTCGTCAAAGGGTTCGGCATCGGTGAGGGTCAGCGTCCCGCCGTGTTCCTCGATGATCTTCTTCACGATCGGCAGGCCAAGGCCGGTGCCTTTTTCGCGGGTCGTGACGTAGGGTTCGAACAGGCGGGCGCGATCTTCGGGCAGGCCGATGCCGTTGTCGGAAATTCGGATCGCGACCGCATCCGGCGTCACCTCCATCGCCACGCGCACCTCGGGCGCATAGCCTTGGGGCGCACCCTTTTCGACATAGCTTTCAACTGCTTCCCCGGCGTTTTTTACCAAATTGGTGACGGCCTGCGAAATCATCGTGGCGTCCAGTTCGGCAATCACCGGCTCGGACGGCAGGTCGGCCATCAGCCGCGCGCCATGCAGCGCACCCTCCTGCAAGGTGACGGCATCGCGCATCAGTTTCGTCAGGTCATGGTCGCGGCGGTCAGGTTCGGGCATCCGGGCGAATTTCGAGAATTCATCGACGATGCGCCGCAGGTCGTTGGTCTGCCGCACGATGACGTCGGTCATCTGTTCCAGCGCATCGCCCTGGTCGCCGACCATGGGCGCGAACTTGCGCCGGATGCGTTCGGCCGAAAGCTGGATCGGGGTGAGCGGGTTCTTGATCTCATGCGCGATGCGCCGGGCGACATCGCCCCAAGCCGCCATCCTCTGCGCCGAGACCAGATCGGTCACGTCATCGAAGGCCACCACATAGCCTTCCAGCGTGCCATCGAGGTTGCGGCGTTCCGCCATCCGCACCAGCAGGCTTTCCAGCCGGCCCTCACGCGACACCTTGATCTCTTCCTGCGCCACGCCTTTCACATTGTCTTGCAAGCGACTGAAAAGATCGGAAAATTCCGGCACCGCTGCCGAAAGGGGGCGGCCATTGTCGGCATTCGTCAACCCCACGAGCCGCGACGCGGAACGGTTCAGAAAATCCACAAGACCTTCAGGGGTCAGCCCGATCACACCTGCCGTGACCGACGACAGGACGGAATCGAACAGCCGTCGCTGTTCCTCGGTCCGGGCGTTGACCTGCAGGAGGTCCAGCCGCTGGCCCTTCAACTGACGGGTCATCTGGTTGAACATCCGGCCCAGCATGGCGATTTCGTCGTCGCCCGCCTCTTCCACGACCTGCACGTCCAGATCGCCTTCGCCCACCGCCTGCGCGGCGCCCGCAAGGCGCCCCACCGGGCGCGAGAGGCGTTCGGCAAACCAGAGGCCCATCCAGACCGCCGCCAGAACAAGGATCAGCGCAAAGCCCAGATAGACAAGCCCGAATTCGAACAGAACCCGCCCGCGCGACGCTTCAAGCTGCTGGTAAAGCCCCACCGTGGCGCGGGTTTCGTCCAGAAGGCTCAGGATCTTGCCGTCCACGTTGCGGCTGACATAAAGATAGCGGTCAACGAAGGCATCAAGCGGCATGAGCGCCCGGAATTCGTTGTTGTTCCAATCCTCTATGAGGACGAATTCACCTGCGCGCGCCCGCGCGATCTGATCCGCGGTCGGGCGTTCGTAGTTGAAAAGATAGCTGCGTTCACCGCGGGTCCGAAGTTCACCCGAGCCGTCGATGACATAGGCCTCGCGCAGCCCGCGCTGCACCTGCGCCTGGCCCTGGGTCAGAAGCTGGCGCAGATCGCCATCGGCCAAAAAGAAGCTCGACTGCTTGGCCAGGTTCAGGTAGCGCGCCAGCGCCCGCGCATCGGATTCAAGGTCGCGGCGATGTTCGTCCTGATAGGCCTCGGCCGCCGCCATCGAGGTGCCGACGACCTGGCGCACCCGGTCGGAAAACCAGCCCTCGAGCCCGATGTTCACGGTGAGGCCCGCGAAAACCGCCACAAGGATCGTCGGAAACAGCGCGATGCCCGCAAAGACCCCGGTCAGCCGCAAGTGAAGCCGCGACCCTGCGGATTTGCGCCGCCGGGCGGCGATCATCGCCGCCAGCCGCGCCAGCACCAGGCCGGCCAGCAGCAGGAAATAGACGAGGTCGGCCAGCAGGATCAGGCGCAGCGCGTTGGAGTTTGCCCCCTGACCGTAGGGCCCCAGCACCATGAAGGTGCCGAAGGCCAACAGCGGGCCAAGGACCACAAGGCTCAGCGTGGCAAAGTTCTGCACCCGACGCTGCCGGCGCAAGCGGCTCAGCCGATCCCAGGATGCCTTGTGTAACGCGCTTTCCAACAACTGCCCCAGACTTTCCGGGGCCTGTGGGCATCCCGGTCACTGCCGACCAGCCTGTTCTTCTTGGCGAGGTGCGTCGCCGCACGGCCACAGGTCTGTGTTGCGCTTTTACATCAATTTGCGGCGCCGTGTCACGTTCATATCGAGCGAAACGATCTTCTTGTGCAAGGTATTGCGGTTGATCCCCAAAAGATCGGCACATTTCGCCTGATTACCGCCTGTCGCTTCCAGCGCGATGGTCAGTAGCGGCAGTTCCAGTTCACGCAGGATACGGTCATAAAGCCCCGGTGGCGGCAGGCTATCGCCGTGCAGGTCGAAGTAGCGGCGCAGGTGGCGGGCGATGGCGTCGGCCATGCGTTCGCCATCGGGGATCCCGTCGGGCGCCGGGGCGGCGGCGGCGCGGTCAAGCAGCGGATCAAGATCGGCGGGGGTAAGGGCAGTCAGATCCGGGGCGGTCAGCGCCAGGTGGCGCATGGTGTTTTCCAGTTGGCGCACATTTCCGGGCCACGGCTGGCTCCGCAACCTTTCGGCGACGGGTTCGGGCAGCAAGACCTCGGCCTTGGCATGGCGGGACAGGAAATGCGCCGCCAGAAGCCGGATGTCCTGGCTGCGGTCGGCCAGGGGTGGCAGGCTGAGCGTGGCGCCGGACAGGCGGTAGAACAGATCTTCGCGCAAGGTTCCCGCACCGGTGACCGAGGTGGCGATCAGCCGTGGTGGCGATTGCGTGGGCAGGCTGTCGATCAGCCGCACGGCGCGGGCCTGCGCTTCGGGTCCGAAATCGGCCAGTTGTTCAAGGACCAGCGTTCCCCGCCCGACCCGATCGAGGATGCGGGCGGTCTGGGTTGTGGCGCCTTCGCCATCCGGTGCGGCCAGATCGGCGGCAGAGAGCGTGACAAAGGGCTGGTCGCTCCGGTCCGACAGGTCATGGATCGCGCGGGCCAGAAGCGACTTGCCGCTGCCCGAGGGCCCGAGGATCAGCACCGGCAGATCCGTCTGCTTGATCCGCGCCACCGCCTTGTAAAGCGCCTGCATCGGCGCCGACCGCCCGATGAGCGGCATCGGATCGTCGCCGCGCAAAGGTGCGGCGGGTGCTGCGGCTGGCGCGGGGCTCGCGTGGCGCTTGCGGTCAAGCCCCTTGGCCGCGCGTTTCATCAGATCGGGCAGGTCGAAGGGTTTGGGCAGATAATCGAAGGCTGCGGCCTCGGACGCGCGGATCGCCGTCATCATGGTGTTCTGGGCGGAAATCACGATTACCGGCAGGTCGGGCCGCATCCGCCCGATGGCGGGCAGCGCGGTGAGCCCATTGCCGTCCGGCATGACGACGTCGGTGATGACCAGATCGCCCTTCCCTTCCTCGACCCAGCGCAGCAGCGTCACGAGCGAGGCCGTCGCATGGACCCGGCATCCCGCCCGCGTCAGGGCCTGCGTGAGCACGGTGCGGATCGTGCGGTCGTCATCGGCGACAAGAACGGTTCCGTCCATGGATCAGGCCTCCTGCCGGGGGTGGGTGTCGCGGATGACGGGCAGCGAAATGCGAAAGACCGTGCGGCCCGGCGCGGACTGGACCGAGATCCAGCCCCCGTGGTCGGCGATGATCTTGGCGACGAGCGCAAGGCCAAGGCCGGTGCCGTTCTCGCGCCCCGAGACGAAGGGATCGAAGATGCTGTCGGCGATGTCCTCGGGGATGCCGGGGCCGTCATCCACCACCTCGATGTTCAGCGGCAGCGCTGCGGTGCTGCCATCTTTCCGGCGGATGCGAAGGGCGTGGTCATAAAAGGTCCGAAGCCGGATCGTGCCTTTGTTTCCAGAAGCTTCGGCGGCGTTCTTCAAGAGGTTCAGGAACACCTGCAACAGCTGATCCGCATCGGCAGGCACCGGCGGCAGCGAAGGGTCGTATTCCGCCACCAGCCGCATCCCGCTGGCAAAGCCTAGTTCGGCCGATTTTCGGGCGCGGTCCAGAACGTCGTGGATGTTCACCCGGTCGGTCGCGGGCGGCAGCAGGTTTCCGAACTGCTCGACCTGTTCCAGAAGCTTCACGATCCGCCGCGTCTCGGCGACGATCAGGCCGGTCAGTTCCCGGTCTTCGGGGCTGAGCGTCATGTCCAGAAGTTGCGCGGCACCCGCGATGCCGGCGAGCGGGTTCTTGATCTCATGCGCCAGCATCTCGGCCATGCCGATCGCGGATTTCGATGAGGCCCCCAGCGCCTGCGCGCGTTCCAGATGCCCGGAAAGTTCATGCGGGGCGATCAGCAGCAGCACCATGCCCGGCTGCCCTTCAAGCGACGCCGCCTGGATGTCGCAGCCGACCTCGGTCCGGTCGCCGCGCAGGACTTCGGTGTTGTGAATGAAGATCGCCCGCTGCCCGGCGCGAAGCCGCGCGAAAGTGTCCTGAAGCGGCGTGTCGGTCAGCACCCGGTCAAGCACCGGCTGATCCAGAAGCGTCTTCAGCGAGGCGTTGAAGAAGGCTTCGGCGGCGGGGTTCGCGTCGCGGATCAGGTCGGCGCCGTCGATGATCAGCGCCGGGGTTGGCAGGCTGGCCCAGATGGCTGGGCCGGCAAGGGCGGCCGCGCCGGTCATGCCGCCGCCCGCTCCTCGGGGTCAAGGAAGGCGGCACGGATCAGCGCCTCGACCATCTTGGGATCGGTTGCGGTCATCAGGGCCTTGCGGGCCGCGCCGCCGACGCCCGCCTGGTCGGCATACCAGCCCAGGTGCTTGCGCGCGACGCGAAGGCCAAGTTCGGCCCCGTAGAAGGACAGCATCCCGGCGTGGTGTTCAAGGATCAGCTCAACCAGCGCTGCGCCCGTGGGCACCTCTGGCGCGGCCCCAAGGCCCAGACCGGCTGCGATCTCGGCCAACCGCCAGGGCGCGCCTTGCGCCCCGCGCCCGACCATCACGCCATCCGCGCCCGATTGGGCCAGCGCAGTGGCTGCGGCCCCTGCCCCGGTGATGTCGCCATTGACGATGACGGGGATCGAGACCGCCTCTTTCACGGCGCGGACCGCCTGCCAGTCGGCGGTGCCGGTGTAGAACTGCGCCCGCGTCCGGCCGTGGATGACCAGCATTCGCACGCCCGCGGCCTCGGCCCGGCGGGCAAGCTCCGGCGCATTGCGGTTGTCGTCATCCCAGCCCAACCGGCATTTGAGCGTGACCGGAAGGTCCACCGCCGCCACCACGGCGTCGATCAGCGTCAGCGCATGGTCAAGGTTGCGCATCAGGGCCGAACCGGACAGCCCGCCCGTCACCTTCCGCGCCGGGCAACCCATGTTGATGTCGATGATCCCGGCGCCCAGATCGGCCACCACGCGGGCGGCTTCGCCCATCGCCTGCGCCTCGCGCCCCGCTAGCTGGACCGAGGTCGCGACGCCCGCCATGCCGATCCCCAGATCGCTACGCGCCTTGGCGCGGACGGAAGGCTTGGCGGTCAGCATCTCGCCGCTGGCCACCATCTCGGACACCACCAGCCCCGCGCCGAAGCGCGCCACCATCCGGCGGAACGGCAGATCGGTGATCCCTGCCATCGGTGCCAGTAGCACCGGCGGGTCGATCCGGGTTTGGGCCAGAGTAAGTGCGGGTGCCACGGGATGCCTGTTTCTTGTGCAACTGCCCTTCGTGCTAGTGGAATCGCCGTCCTTGGGCAATCGCGAAGCCGGGACCAGCGCCCCGGCTTTTTTCGCTGCCTGTTTTTCGGGCGGGCCTCAGTCGGCGACGAACCCGGCGGCCTTGTGGCTGCCGTCGCAATAGGGCTTGTTCGCCGAATGGCCGCAGCGGCAGAGGAAGGCCTGGCGCACCTTGTTGATGGTCCGGCCGGTGCCGCTGACGATTTCCAGGTTGCCCACCACCTTCAGCGGTCCATTCGGTTGGGGTTGCAGGTCGACGGGGCCGTTCCTCACCTCAAGCGCGGGGGTGTCCTTTGCGGCGGGTTCGCCACTGGCGGTGAAGCCCGCGGCGACATGGGCGCCATCGCACCAGGGCTTGTTCGCGGAATGGCCGCAACGGCAGAGCGTCGCGCGGGGCCCGGGATGGGGGGCGCCGCCCAGGGTCAGCTCTGCCTCGATGGCAAGAGGACCGTTTTCGCGGATGCGGAGCGTATTGACCACCGGCGGCGTGTCCGATGTCGCAGCACCGTCGTTCCGATGCACCCGGATCGCGCCCGAGGGGCAGTTCTGGCCGATCCGCAAGACCTCTTCAGGCGCGGCGGCATCGGGAAATATCCATTCGCCCTTGACGTTGGGCACGAAGACCTCGGGGTGTGACAGGACGCAGTTGCGTGAATGCACACATTTCTTGCCGTCGAAGATGACGGTGACGTGCTGGCCCTCGACCCGTTCCATGACGATCCCTCCTGCTGTTTGGCGCGCCCAGCCTCGCGCCGGGCCGGGCCGTCCGTCAACAGCAGAGGGGTCCGATCACGCGATCTCGACCGTGTATTTCTCGATCACGGTATTGGCGAGAAGCTTTTCGCACATCGCCTTGACCTCGGTCTCGGCGCTGGCGCGGTCGGTGGCGGCGAGGTCAAGCTCGATCACCTTGCCCTGGCGCACGGCTTCGACGCCGCCAAAGCCAAGGGTCGCCAGCGCGTGGCGCACGGCTTCGCCCTGCGGGTCGAGCACACCATCCTTCAGCATGACATGAACGCGGGCTTTCATCGGACTCTCCTTGATGCTTTCAATCCGGTCGCTTCGATTTCGCCGGCCGGACCACCGGGCATTCCCAGCCCTCGTAGACCCATCCGGCGCCGTCCAGTTCTTCGGCCATCCGCCCGACCAGCGACTCGAAGGCCGGGTCCGCGGGCGCGGTGTCGTGGTGGAGCCTGAGGCCCTGCCCGGTCGCGTCGAAATCGACCTCCAGCCCCCAGCCCTTCGCCAGTTCCCTGATGCGGGCGTCGTCGGCCACGTCGCGGGCGTCGCTGGCGGGGGTGATGTAGTGCGAGACGATGCGCGCGGCCCGTCCGTCATCCCCCGCCCGCGCCAGCGACGCGACGATCATCCGGCTGCGCGCCAAGGCGCGGGCTTTCCGGCTGTCTTCGGCCCCGGCCATCGCGTACCGTCCGTCAGTTGATCAGCGTCGGCTTCGGCATCTGCGTGCTTTGGGTCGGCATGACCCCAAGCCGCCGCGCCACCTCGGTATAGGCGTCGGTCAGGCTGCCCAGGTCGCGGCGGAACACGTCCTTGTCGAGCTTCTGGCCGGTCTTGACGTCCCACAGCCGACAGCTGTCGGGGCTGATCTCGTCGGCGACGATCAGGCGCATGAAGTCGCCATCCCAGATCCGGCCGATCTCGATCTTGAAGTCGATCAGCTTGATGCCGACGCCATACATGACGCCCGAGAGGAAATCGTTCACGCGCAGCGCGAGGCTCACGATGTCGTCCAGATCCTGCTGCGTGGCCCAGCCGAAGGCGACGATGTATTCTTCCGACACCATCGGATCGCCAAGGGCATCGTTCTTGTAGCTGTATTCGACGATGGGGCGCGGCAGCGGCGTGCCTTCCTCCATCCCCAGCCGCTTGGCGATCGAGCCTGCGGCAAAATTTCGCACGATGACTTCCAGCGGGATGATTTCCACCTGCCGGATCAGCTGTTCGCGCATGTTGATGCGGCGGATGAAGTGATTGGGCACGCCGATGTTCGTCAGCCCGATCATGAAGAACTCGGACAGGCGGTTGTTCAGGACGCCCTTGCCTTCGATGGTCGCCTTCTTCTGGGCGTTGAAGGCGGTGGCGTCATCCTTGAAATACTGGATGAAGGTTCCGGGCTCCGGGCCTTCGTAAAGGATCTTGGCCTTGCCTTCGTAGACCTTCTTGCGACGCGGTGCCATCGGCTCTCCAAACTTGCGGGGGGTGCGCGCTGAAGGCCGGGCCGCGCCCCGCCCGAGGCCCGCCTAAGCCGCCCCTATAGGACAAGCGGACCCGTGTCGCAAGCAACTCTCCCCCTTTGGGCGGCCCGGATCGGTTGGATTGGACCTATGGGGTTGCGGGATGCGGCGCGGACGGGCATATGAGGGGCGAATGACACCAGCCATGACGGGCCCGCCATGACAACCTTCGACGACCGCGAAAAAGCCTACGAATCCAAATATGCCTACGACGAAGAAAAGCTCTTCCGGGCGGGCGCGCGCCGCAACAAGCTGGTCGGCCTCTGGGCGGCCGGTCTTCTGGGCAAGTCGGGCGCCGACGCGGAGGCCTATGCCAAGGAAGTGATCCTCGCCGATTTCGAGGAAGCGGGCGATGACGACGTCGTTCGCAAGCTGGTCGCCGATCTGGCCGGCAAGGCCGACGCCGAGACGATCCGCGCCAAGATGGCCGAGCTTCTGGCCGAAGCCAAAAGCCAGATCGCCAGCGAAGGCTGATCGTCGGCCGATGTCCGAAGAGGACCAGATCTGAAATTCATGGGCGGCCCCGCAGGGGCTGCCCATTTCATTTCCGGCCACGTCATGCCCGGGGCGCGGACCTTGCATTGTTCTTGCCGCCGCACCCAAGTATTGAGACACTTCCACACGCGGGGACGCCCCGTTCCCGACCCCACTGAAAGGCCCATTTCATGTCAGACCCGCTGTCGAAGCTTCTGCAAACCCGCGACTGGCTGCTGGCCGATGGCGCGACCGGCACGAACCTGTTCAACATGGGCCTTTCGTCGGGCGAAGCGCCTGAATTCTGGAACATCGAGCGGCCCGACGACATCCGCACCCTTTACCGCAACTCCGTCGAGGCCGGGAGCGATCTGTTCCTCACCAATTCGTTTGGTGGGAATGCCAGCCGGTTGAAGCTGCATGGCGCACAAGGCCGCGTGAATGAACTGAACCGCATCGCCGCCAGCCTTGGACGCGAAATCGCCGATGCGGCGGGGCGGACGGTGGTCGTTGCGGGCTCGGTCGGGCCGACGGGCGAGATCTTCGAACCGATGGGCACCCTGACCCATTCCCATGCGGTCGAGATGTTCCACGAACAGGCCGAGGGTCTGAAAGAAGGCGGCGCGGACGTGCTTTGGGTCGAGACGATTTCCTCGCCCGAGGAATTCAAGGCCGCCGCCGAAGCCTTCCTGCTGGCCGGAATGCCCTGGTGCGGCACGATGAGCTTCGACACCGCGGGCCGGACGATGATGGGCTTCACCTCGGCGCAGATGGTGGCGATGGTCGACAAGCTGCCCAATCCGCCGATTGCCTTCGGCGCCAACTGCGGCGTGGGCGCGGCCGACCTGATGCGCACGATGCTGGGCTTTGTCGCCGCCGGTCCGACCCGGCCGCTGATCGCCAAGGGCAACGCCGGCATCCCGAAATATCATGAAGGCCACATCCACTACGACGGGACGCCCGATCTGATGGCGGATTACGCCGTCCTTGCACGGGATGCGGGTGCCACGATCATCGGCGGCTGCTGCGGCACCATGCCCGAACACCTGCGCGCCATGCGCGCGGCGCTGGAAACCCGGCCCCGCGGCAACCGCCCGACGCTGGACGAAATCGCGGCGAAGCTCGGCGCGTTTTCGTCGGTCAGCGACGGGACCGGCGATGATGTCGCGCCCAGCCGCGAACGCCGGGGCCGTCGCCACTGACCCAACTGGTGATGCTTTCCCGAACGCCCCCCCAAGCCGGTCTTGCGGGGGCGTTTTCCTGCCCCTATATTGGTCTTGCCTCGGGCAACCGTGGCTATGGACATAAACGCGCTCGTAATAATCGGATCGGACCCGGGGGCGGTACCCGGCGGCTCCACCATCATCATCCCTCGTTGGGGGCGAATGGGGCCGAAACAGGATCGACGAACGCCTAAAGGGGTTAGCTTTGTCTCGGCGGGGTGCCACCGTTATCGGTCCGAAATGTACAGTTGCCAACGACAACCGTGCTCCGGCAATGGCTCTGGCTGCGTAAGCAGTTCGAGTCGCCGAAACTAAGTCCTTTCGCTTAGCCGCGTAAGGCGGGGTTCGCAGGTACCTGGCAACAGAAACCTGCACTCTCCCCTTTTTCAAACCCTCGCAATGCAATTTTTCAGTTGCAGAACGCGCATGTTAACGGGACGGAAACCCTCCGACCGTTACTCTCGGCCTATCCAGCATGGGGACAGAGATGGCGCATATCGATCTTTTGAAGGATTTCCACCAGACCGTCTGGATCGATGGCGATATCGGCGCCATCGACAGGTTCTTCACCCCAAGGACGGCGGCCCATGGCATGATGGGCGATGGCGAGGTCGGGCCGAACGATTTCAAGGTCCTGGTTCCCGCCTTCCGCGCCGGCATCCGCGACATCTCGATCCGCTACAACTGCGTCGTCGAACAGGGGGACTGGCTTTTCACCCATATCACCGCCGAAGCGATGACCGCCAATGGCATGGACCGGATCGAAGCTTCCGGCATGTGCATGATGCGGGTCGAAGACGGGCTGGTGGCCGAAGCCTACAACAGCTTCGACTTGCTGACCTTCTTCGAACAGACCGGACAACTGCCGCTGGACGCGCTGGCGCTGCTCTTGACCGGGGAAACGATCGGGTGACGCGACGGCATGCCCGCCGCTGTCGACGGGCCGGGAAAACCGTTACATTGCGCCCGTAAGGGGGTCCGACCAGGGATCCCCCGCAGGAGCGCCGCATGACCGACCTATCCCCTGGCAGCCTCCGCACGGATCGCGCCGTTTTCTGGCGGACCTTCGCGCGGATCGGGCTCATGTCCTTTGGCGGACCGGCGGCGCAGATCGCGCTGATGCACCGCGAGCTGGTCGATGAACGCCGCTACCTGTCCGAGGCAGAGTTCCTGCGCGCGCTTTCCTTCTGCATGTTGCTGCCGGGCCCCGAAGCAATGCAGCTTGCGACCTATGCCGGCTGGCGGCTCAGGGGCATTCCGGGCGGGCTGATTGCGGGGCTTCTGTTCGTGATCCCCGGCGCGCTGGTCATCCTTGGGCTGGCGGCGGCTTATTCCGCCTGGGGCGACGTGCCGCTGATCGCGGCGCTGTTCTTCGGGGTCAAGGCCGCGGTGGTGGTCGTGGTGATCGAGGCGCTCTTGCGGGTGTCGGCCCGCGCGCTGAAGGGTCCGGCCCACCGGGTGATCGCGGCGCTGGCTTTCCTCGGGCTCGCGGTCCTCGATCTGCCCTTCCCGCTGGTCATCGCGCTTGCCGCCCTTGCCGGCGCGGTCTGGCTGCGCGGCGCGGTGGAGGGGCCTGATCAACTCGCCCAGCCCCCGCATGTGCGGGAGCTTATGCCGACAATGCTGGCCGGGGCGGCGCTTTGGGCCGCGCCGCTGGTCCTGCTGGCGCTGGCCGATCAAAGATTCCTCACGCAGGTGGGGTTGTTCTTCTCGAAACTCGCCGTCGTCACCTTCGGCGGCGCCTATGCCGTCCTGTCCTACATGACGCAGATGGTCGTGCAGGACTTCGGCTGGATCAGCACCGCCGAGATGATGGATGCCCTGGGCCTAGCCGAAACCACGCCGGGGCCACTGATCCTTGTTACCGAATTCGTGGCCTTCCTCGCCGGAATGGCGCAGGGCGGCATGGGTCTGGCGCTGGCGGCGGCGGCGCTGACGCTTTGGGTGACCTTCGTGCCCTGCTTCCTGTGGATTTTCGCCTTTGCGCCCTATATCGACTGGCTCTCACGCCGGGCCGCGCTGGCCGCGGCGATGCAGGGCGTGACCGCCGCGGTCGTGGGCGTCATCGGCAACCTCGCGCTGTGGTTCGCGCTGCATGTGCTGTTTACCCGGCTGATGCCCCTGAGCTTCGGGCCGGTCAATCTGCTGCTGCCCGATCTTTCGACGGTGGATCTTCGTGCCCTGATCCTTGCGGTGCTGGCGGGGGTGGCGCTGCTGCGCCTTCACTGGCGGCTGTCGCTGGTGCTGCTTCTTTCGGCGGCAGGCGGGGCGCTGAGCCTCTGGCTTTAGGCCACAGCCGCCGCCGGGGGACTTTTCTTCGGAATGAAATCCCCTATGCTGGGTCAAAAGCTGCTATCGAAAGACACCATGCCCCGTTCCATAGACTACGGCACATTGATGCATCGCGCGATGCGCGGACTTATCGTCGAGGTTCTGCGCGGGGTGGAGGCGGAAGGCCTGCCGGGTGACCACCATTTCTTCATCACCTTCGACACCCGCCACCCGGATGCGCAACTGCACCAGCGCCTGCGCGACCGCTACCCGGAAGAAATGACCATCGTCATCCAGAACTGGTACGACAACTTGAACGTCGATGAGGACGGCTTCGCCATCACGCTGAACTTCGGCGACGTGGCCGAACCGCTTTATGTGCCCTTCGACGCGATCCGCACCTTCGTCGACCCGTCGGTGGAATTCGGCCTGCGATTCGAAACCCAGGAGACCGAGGACGAGGATGGCGGTGACGGCGATGACGACCGTGATCCGCCCCCTGCCGCCCCCCGTCAGGATGCCGAGGTCGTCAGCCTGGACAAGTGGCGCAAATAAAAGTGCAAGTGTCGGTATGCGACGGTATGCCGATTGCAAGACCGCGCCCGGCAGACTAGAACCGGGCGCGACAGCAATCCCGGGGACATGCCATGACCAAGACCAGAACCGAGACCGACAGCTTCGGCCCGCTGGAGGTTCCTGCCGACAAGTACTGGGGCGCGCAGACCCAGCGTTCGATCCGGAACTTCCCCATCGGCTGGGAAAAGCAGCCCGTCGCCATCGTGCGGGCGCTTGGCGTCATCAAACAGGCCGCGGCCGAGGTCAACATGGCGACCGGCAAGCTCGATCCGGTGATCGGCAAGGCGATGGTGCAGGCGGCGTCCGAAGTGGTTGCCGGCAAGTTCGATGACAACTTCCCGCTGGTCGTGTGGCAGACGGGTTCGGGCACGCAATCGAACATGAACGCGAACGAAGTCATCTCGAACCGCGCAATCGAGATCCTGGGCGGCGAGATGGGATCGAAGAAGCCCGTCCACCCGAACGACCATGTGAACATGGGCCAGTCCTCGAACGACACCTTCCCGACCGCGATGCATGTCGCCATCGGCATGGTGGCGCGCGATGTGCTGATCCCGGGGCTGGAAAAGCTGCACCAGGCGTTGGCCGCCAAATCGGATGAGTTCAAGGACATCATCAAGATCGGCCGCACCCATACGCAGGACGCGACGCCCCTGACGCTGGGCCAGGAATTCGGCGGCTATGCCCACCAGGTGTCGCAGGGCATCATGCGGGTGAAGAAGGTCCTGCCCGAGATCTATGAACTGGCCCAGGGCGGCACCGCCGTCGGCACCGGGCTGAACACGAAAAAGGGCTGGGACGTGGCCATCGCCGCCAAGATCGCCGAGATCACCGCCCTGCCCTTCGTGACCGCGCCCAACAAGTTCGAGGCGCTGGCCGCGCATGACGCCATGGTCATGTTCTCGGGCGTGCTGAAGACCATCGCCGCGTCACTTTTCAAGATCGCCAACGACCTGCGCCTTCTGGGCTCGGGCCCGCGCTCGGGCCTTGGTGAGCTGATCCTGCCGGAAAACGAACCGGGCAGCNNTCGATCATGCCGGGCAAGGTGAACCCCACCCAGGCCGAGGCGCTGACGATGGTCTGCGCGCATGTCATGGGCAATGACGCGGCCGTCGGGTTTGCAGGAAGCCAAGGGCATTTCGAGTTGAACGTCTACAACCCGATGATGNNTGATGTCCTACAACGTGCTGCAATCCATGCAGCTTTTGGGCGACGCGGCGTCGAGCTTCACCGACAACATGGTCGTCGGCACCGAGGCCAACGTGGCACGGATCGAAAAGCTGATGAAGGAAAGCCTGATGCTGGTGACGGCGCTTGCCCCCACCATCGGCTATGACGCGGCGACGAAGGTCGCCAAGACCGCCCACAAGAACGGCACGACGCTGCGCGAGGAAGCCATCGCGCTGGGCTATGTCGATGGCGAGACCTTCGACCGCGTTGTGCGCCCCGAACTGATGGTCGGACCGGAGGACTGATGGCCAATACCGTCAATCTGCGCCAGGCGCGCAAGGAAAAGACCCGCGCGAAGAAACGCGCCGAGGGCACGGAAAACGCCGCGAAATTCGGCCAGACGAAGGCCGAGAAGCAGCAGCGTCTGGCCGAAATGAAGCTCGCACAGGCGCGGTTCGCCGCGCACAAGCGCGAGACGGAAGGCGAGTGAGCCGCCCGGTCAAGCGTTCGCTGACCCTGAACGGCCACCGCACAAGCGTGTCGCTGGAGGAAGAATTCTGGCGCGCGTTCCGGTCGCTGGCGGCGGCCCAGGATCGTCCCATCAACGCCCTTGCCGCCGAAATCGATGCGCGGCGCGGGGCGGAGACGGGCCTTGCCACCGCCATCCGCCTTTATGTGCTGGAAAGCCTGCGCCAGAAGGCGGGCCTGGGCGACTGACGATCAGCGATCCGGGTAAAGCGCCTTGCGCAACCGGCAGGACCGGTCGGTTTCCTGGGCCTCTGCGTCAGTATAGCCCGGGTTGCGCTTCTGACCGGGGCGCAAGCGATCACAGAAGATATCGAGGATTTCCTCGCGCGAGATCGTCGGGCGCACGCCTATCGCGGCCACGGCTTCGCCCAGAAGGCCAAGACTTGGGACAGCGATCCTGAAGCTTCTGGACAGAAACGAACGACCGGGAGCGACGGAGGCGGGGTGATTGCCCTTCAAGGTCCACATAATGGCATCCCAAAATTCAGCCGGTGGAGGCGGCGGCCTCCGAAAATCGGCTCATGCCTGCAATAACTACAACCAACTGCGGGTCAAAAAGGGTGGCGCCCGCGGGCAAAGCCCTGAAAACCGGCATGACGCATGCAGGAAAAGCCGTCAAGAAACCACCACACTAACCCGATGCAAGCCGGGGGGTCGTGTCAGAACCACGCAACAATCATTGGGAACAATGTCGGGCTATCGGTGGTGCCGCAACAATCGCGAATCAGGCCCACCTGTCACAAGGTTTCGCCGGCGATATACTTGGCGGCGGAGCGTCCAAGATCCTCCGAGACGGATGTGAAGGATTGGTCGAAGGCCTCATACAGCGCGCCGTTCAGCACATGCATCGCCTTGCCCTCAGATGCGGCGATGTAGGCGCGCATCTCGGCCTCGGTCAGGGGGGCGTAGGCCATGTTCAACACCGCCCCGAGCCAGTTTTCCGCCTCGCTGCGGATCGCGGGTTCCTGCGACCAGACCTCTTGCAGGATCTGGTCCACCGCCATCGGAGCTTCGAAGGCACCGCCCTGTGACAGCCCGGAGTAGAAGGCCCGCGCGGCGTTCAGACCTCCGGCGACGTTCACTTCAACAAGGTCATTGGCGTCGATGAAGTTTTCCACCAGCCGGTACCGCAGGTCGTCGCTGCCGGCAAGTTCGGCAAAGCGCATCCGCGCGGCTTCTTCTACTTCGGGGGCCAACATCGCGCGGCGCGCCGAAACCTCAAGCATGCTCGCCTTGCGGCCCAGATCGGACGCCAGGAAGCGTTCTATCTCGGGCAGCGCCGCATTTCCCGACAGTCGGGCGGAAAAGGCACGCAGGAAGGCGGGATAGGTGCGCTGGGTCGCGTAGATCCGGTCGACATCCGCGGCCCAGTCTGCGCCGCCCACGCCGGGAAACATCTCCTGTTCAAGCGTCGCGCCGTAGTCTCTGCCTTCCGCGGCCATCACCTCGAAGACTTCGGGCAGATGCAGCGCCTCGGCCACGCGAACCACGGCGGGATCAAGCGTGGCGGTTCCGATGAATGGGGTCTGGGCCTGAAGCGCGGGCGCCGCCACAAGGGCCGCGCAAAGCGCAAAGACCGCCACGAGGCAGGAGCGAAGGGTCACGGGGTGGCTGTCCTTGGAGTGTTGCATCAGGCGGCATGCGCCTGCGCGGACCCTAAGCCCTTGGCCTGCCGCTGCCAAGCGCCGGTCGGGTCCGGTGAAAACTTCTGCGGGAATTTCGCCGCGTCTGCCGCAATTTCGGTGAAATAGCAGTTGCAGACCGCCGCGCACCCCGTTACATCCCCCGCCTACGACGACCCCCAAAAAGCGCGGAGAGGTGCCGGAGTGGTCGATCGGGGCGGTCTCGAAAACCGTTGTGGGTGCAAGCCCACCGTGGGTTCGAATCCCACCCTCTCCGCCACTTGCCCCAGCGAAAGCGTTCTCCCGATCCTTCTCCGGCCGGGTTTTTCCGTTGTTTTGGAGGGTTATGCGGTTGGGGCTGAGCACTGGCCCCTGCGCCGAGAGGCCCGGAAGCGGTCTCTCAGGGCCGATATTCTCCGGACCTCATGACTGCGCGGATTTGGTGAATAGCTGTTCACCTCATTGAAATTGTTCATTTTTGCTGATCATAATGCTGCACACCTCGATTTCAGGGACGAGTGCCGAGAAGGAACAGAAATCCAACTGCTCTAATCGTGATCTGCTACGCACTGGAGCAACCGAAGCTGCGGATCGGCCATAACCGACTGGTCGGATTGGGCGGGGAGCGGTCATTCGCTGCAGGTGCGATTGCAGCATGACGTATCGCTGAAAGCAGTCGTTCACTCCGACTTCAGCGATGCTGAGGCGGCTAGCCATAGACGGTCTCTAGATCTCCCGTTTCTCCTCATCCGCCCAAAGACGCTTCTTCCGCCCGCTCAAGGAGTGCCGCATAGTACCACTATCGATGGTGGAGACCGAGCCTCCGCCAAACGCAAGGGTTAGGTAGGGTTCAACGGACGCTTACGTTCAACCTGACGCCGGAGAGTGTTCTAAGTATGCCAAAATTGACCATTGATCCGGCTCTGTTGCACAAAACGTCTG
>DJWG01000106.1:0-5390 GCA_002440945.1 Rhodobacteraceae bacterium UBA6236
GCGCCATGGGCAAGAAGATCGCCGAAGAAATGGCCAAGGAACGCCCGAAGTTCATCGAAGGCGCCAAGGCCACCCACAACGTGCCGGAAAAGAAGGCGGGCGAGGTTTTCGACCTGCTGGAGAAATTCGCCAACTACGGCTTCAACAAATCGCACGCCGCCGCCTATGCCGTGGTCAGCTATCAGACCGCCTGGCTGAAGGCGAACCATCCGGTCGAATTCATGGCCGCGGTGATGAACTGCGATATCCACCTGACCGACAAGCTGGCCGTCTATAAACGCGAGGTCGACAAGCTGGGCATCACCACCGTCGCGCCCTGCGTCAACCGTTCGCTTGCCACCTTCACCGTGGTCGAGGGGCAGGTCGTCTATGCGCTGGGGGCGCTGAAGAACGTGGGCGTGGACGCGATGAACCTGATCGTTCAGGCGCGGCGGGATGAGACCGGGCGGGACAGGCCCTTTGTCTCGCTCTTCGATTTTGCCCGCCGGGTGGACATGAAGCGCATCGGCAAGCGGCCGCTGGAAATGCTGGCGCGGGCCGGGGCCTTCGACGTGCTGGACCGCAACCGCGCCCGGGTCTTCGACGGGCTGGATGCCCTGTCGGCCTGGTCGGCGGCGGTGCACGAAGCCCGCGCTTCGGCGCAGGTGTCGCTGTTTGGCGAGGCGGGGGCGGACCTGCAGGAACCGCGCCTGCCCGCGCGGAACGACTGGCTTCCGGTCGAACGGTTGGCGCAGGAACACCAGGCGATCGGCTTCTACCTGTCGGGCCATCCGCTTGATGACTACATGCCGGCGCTGAAAAGAAAGAACGTGCTGACACTGGCCGAACTGACCATCGCCGCCGAACGCGGCCCCCTGATCGCCAAGATCGCGGGCAACGTCTCGGTGCGGCAGGAACGGAAGTCGGCCAAGGGCAACCGCTTCGCCTTCGTGGGCCTCTCGGACCCGACCGGACTTTACGAGGTCACGGTGTTTTCCGAAACGCTGGAGGCCACCCGCGCCTATCTGGAACCGGGGCTGGCCGTTGTCCTGACCGTCGAGGCGAACATGGAGGGCGAAAGCCTGAAGCTGCTGGCCCGCGCCGCGCAACCCATCGACGCGGTCGCCGCCGATGCCGGAACGGCGGGCCTGCGCATCCATGTCGACAGCGAAACCGCCATCGCCTCGGTCGCGGGGCTATTGTTCCGCATCGCCGAGGAACAGCGCGCCGCCAAGGCTCGCGGGCCGGTCCGCTTCTGCATCGCCGACCCGGCTACCGGGGCCGAGGTCGAGGTGGCCACAGGTCGTGACTTCCCGCTGAACCCGCAGATCAAGGGCGCGATCAAGTCGATCCCCGGCGTCGCGCTGGTGGAAGAGGTGTGAGCGGATCGTCGGGTTGCGCCTGCCGCCCGCAGAGGGGGCCGACCGCCGGATCAGGATGACCGACGACGGCCGTCCTGCTTCCGTTCACGCGCATTTCGAATAGCCGCAGCTTGGGCAGGTCAGGCATCCCTCAGCCCGCTGCATGCCGAACTGGCCGCAGGACGGGCAGGCGGGGCCGCGGGGGGCCTCGCCGACCGCCATTACGGCCTTCGGGTCGGATTTGAGGCCCGCGCCTTCGGCGGACAGGAAGCCGATCGCCACCATGTGCCGTTCGATCACGCCGCCGATGGCCGCGAGGATCGAGGGGATGTAGCGCCCCTCCATCCAGGCGCCGCCGCGCGGGTCGAAGACGGCCTTCAGCTCTTCCACCACAAAAGTCACGTCGCCGCCGCGCCGGAACACCGCCGAGATCATCCGCGTCAGCGCCACTGTCCAGGCGTAATGCTCCATGTTCTTCGAGTTGATGAAGACCTCGAAGGGCCGTCGATGGCCGGCCTGCACGATGTCGTTGATCGTGATGTAGATCGCATGTTCGCTATCGGGCCATTTCAGCTTGTAGGTTGCCCCTTCCAGCGCCGAGGGCCGGTCGAGCGGCTCGGACAGGTAGACGACATCGCCATGCGGCGTGAGGGGTTCCGAGCCGTCATGGGAGATGACTTCGGGTGGCGTTTGTTCGCCAAACAGAAGCCATCCAGCCGGAACACCAAATGCCTTGGCCGCAAGTTCGGCACCCTCTTTTGAAAGATCCTGTTGGCCTTCGGTGACCCAGAGAGAGTAACGACTGCGTTTCACTCCCAAGGCATCTGCGGCCTCTTGCTGCGTTTTGTAACCGGAACGCTTCTGGCTCCAAAGAAGTCGCTCCCGAGAGTTGTTCAAGGTGGGGAGGCCGTTGCCAGTGGCACTCTCCTCCGCCACACTCAACACGCTCCCCGTCACATCATTCGGACGGTAGGTGGTGCAGCCTTTGCAGCCCTGATCCCAGGCCGCCATGTAGACGTCCTTGAAGGCGTCAAAATCGATGTCCGCCGGGCAGTTGATGGTCTTTGAAATCGAGCTGTCCACCCATTCCTGCGCCGCCGACTGCATCCGCACATGGTCCATCGGCGGCAGGGTCTGGGCGTTGACGAAATGGTCGGGCAGGGGGGCGTCGCCCATGCGGTCGCGCCACATCTGGACGGCGTAATCCACGACCTCTTCTTCCGTGCGCGATCCGTCCTTTTGCAGCACTTTCCGCGTATAGGAATAGGCAAAGACCGGCTCGATCCCCGAACTCACGTTGCCGGCGTAAAGGCTGATCGTGCCGGTGGGCGCGACCGACGTCAGCAGGGCGTTGCGGATACCGTGCTTGCGGATCGCGTCCCGCACGTCGGCGTCCATCTTCTCCATCGTGCCCGAGGCCAGGTATTTTTCGGCATCAAACAGCGGGAAGACGCCCTTTTCCCGCGCCAGATCGACCGAGGCAAGGTAGGAGGACCGCGCAATCGCCCGCATCCAGTCGCGGGTCGCCGCCACCGCCTCGTCCGAGCCGTAGCGCAGGCCCACCATCAGCAGCGCATCGGCAAGGCCCGTGACGCCAAGACCCACACGGCGCTTGGCGGCGGCCTCGGCGGCCTGCTGGGGCAGGGGGAAGCGGCTGGAATCGACCACATTGTCCATCATGCGGATCGCGGTGCGCACCAGATCATCCAGCGCGTCCATATCCAGACGCGCGGCTTTGCCGAACGGGTCTTTCACCAGCCGCGCAAGGTTGACCGATCCCAGAAGGCAGGCGCCATAGGGCGGCAGGGGCTGTTCGCCGCAGGGGTTGGTGGCAGCGATGGTTTCGGCATACCAGAGGTTGTTCATCTGGTTGATGCGGTCGATGAAGATCACGCCCGGCTCGGCGTAATCATAGGTCGCGCGCATGATCTTGTTCCACAGGTCGCGGGCCTGCACGGTGTGGTAGATCTTGCCGTCGAACTGCAATTCCCACGCACCGTCGGCCTTCACCGCCTCCATGAAGGCATCGGTGACCAGGACCGAAAGGTTGAACATCCGCAGGCGGGCGCTGTCCTGCTTGGCGGCGATGAAGGATTCGATGTCGGGATGGTCGCAGCGCATGGTGGCCATCATCGCGCCCCGGCGCGAGCCTGCGGACATGATGGTGCGGCACATCGCGTCCCAGACATCCATGAAGCTGAGCGGGCCCGAGGCATCCGCCGCCACCCCATGCACCGCCGCGCCCTTGGGGCGGATGGTCGAGAAATCATAGCCGATGCCGCCNNCGCCCTGCTGCATGGTCAGCGCGGCTTCCTTCAGCATCTCGAAGATGCCGGCCATGCTGTCGGGGATCGTGCCCATGACGAAGCAGTTGAACAGCGTGACCGTGCGGCCCGTGCCGGCGCCTGCGATGATCCGTCCTGCGGGCAGGAAGCGGAAATCCTCAAGCGCGCCGTAGAACTTGTCTTCCCAGGCGGCGGGGTTCGCCTCGGGTTCGGCCAGGGCGCGGGCGATGCGGCGCCAGGTGTCTTCGACCGAGGCATCCAGCGGCGTGCCTTCGGCATCCTTCAGCCGATACTTCATGTCCCAGATCTGCGCGGCGATGGGGGCGGCAAAACGGGTCATGATCTGGTCCTGTGCTGTCATGGGAAAGACTGCCAAGATACCCCCATGGGTGGATCGGGTCAACGCTGCGCGCCGCGCTTCGTGACTTGTTCTTGCGGCCCCGGATCGGCAATATGCCATATCTTGGGGGTGCCATGGCCGGAATCGTTCATCTCGTGAAGCTCTGCGTGGGCGCGGACAGCGTCGAGGATCTGCTGGATTGGCAGGCCACGCACCCGTCACCCTTTGCCACGGGGGAACGGCGGCACATCACCCGCATGTGGCCCAAACGCGAAGCCGACCTTCTGGGCGGCGGGTCGCTTTATTGGGTGATCAAGGGGCTGGTCCTGTGCCGGCAGCGGATCCTCCGGCTGGACCGGGTCGAGGGCGCGGATGGCATCCTGCGCTGCGGTCTGGTGCTGGACCCGGAGGTGATTCGAACCGCCGCCATGCCGAAGCGCCCCTTCCAGGGCTGGCGCTATCTGGACGCAAAGGATGCGCCGCCCGACCTGCCCGCCGGACGTGAGGCCGAACCGGAGCTGCCGCGCAGCTTGCTGACGGCGCTGTCGGAAATCGGCCTACGCTAGGCCAAGCTTCGCCTTCAGCCGTGCCAGCGTGGCGCGGGTCGCGTCATCCCAAGGGGCGGCATGGGCGGCGTACAGGGTGGCCTGGCTTTGCAGGATGACGCCATCCTCCAAAAGCTTCAGGTGATTGGCGCGCAGCGTCTCGCCCGACGAGGTGATGTCGGCAATCGCCTCGGCGGTCAGATTGCGGATCGTGCCCTCAGTGGCGCCCTGGCTGTCGACCAGTTGGTAATCGGCAACCCCGGCAGCGCGCAGGAAGTCATGCACCAGCCGGTGATACTTCGTCGCGATGCGCAGGCGGTGGCCATGCGTGCGGCGGAAGGCGGCGGCGACGGCGTCAAGGTCATCCAGCGTTTCGACATCGATCCAGGCGGTAGGCACCGCGATCACCAGATCGGCATGGCCAAAGCCCATCGGCGCCAGTTCGTCGACCTGGCGCCCCCAGTCGGCCAGCTTGTCGCGCACCAGATCCTGCCCGGTAACGCCCAGATGGATACGCCCGGCGGCCAGTTCGCGGGTGATCTCGCCCGCCGACAGAAGCACCGGCTCGACCCCGTCGATCCCTTCCATTGCGCAGGCATATTCGCGTTCGGACCCCGTGCGAACCAGCCGCAGCCCGCGGGCCGCGAACCAGTCGGCGCATTGCTCCATCAGCCGGCCCTTCGAGGGAACCCCGATCTTCAGCATGCGACGCCTCCCAGATCGGCCACCAGCCCCGGCCGGATCACGCCGCCCACCGCCGGGATCGACCGCCCCTGGCCCAGAACGGCGGTCATCGCGTCATAGCGCCCGCCCGAGGCGACCGGAGGCAGGGCCGGGTCGGCGGCATGGAACGAAAAGACGAAGCCGTCGTAATATTCCA
>DJWG01000106.1:5401-6034 GCA_002440945.1 Rhodobacteraceae bacterium UBA6236
CATCAAGCCGCCGCGCCATCCGGTCGACCGATGCGGCGATCGAGGGCAGCGACAGCGTGAGGTCGCGAAGATGCTTCAGCGCCGCGGTCGAAGGCGCGGTCAGGTCAAAAAGGTCGTCCAGAAGCGCCACTTCCTCGGCCGAGATCGGCGGCGCGGCGGCATCTTCGGCCAGCGCCTCCAGCCGCGCGGAAATCTCGGACGCGCTCCGCAACCCGATCAGGGGGGCCTCGCTGGCCTCGGGCAGGGGCCGCGCCGGACGGTCGGCGCCATAATGGTCCAGCAGCGCCCGGAACCGTTTCGGCCGCCAGACATGCCGCAAAAGCGCCGCCTTGCGGGAGGGGAGCGTGTTCAGCCCCCGGACCGCCGCCATCAGGATCGCCAGGTCGCCCGTCGCGGCGCGCAAGGACAGCGGCGCGAGCATGCGGGCAAACAGCGCAAAGACCTCGGCGTCCGCCCCGGTCGGGTCGTCGCGGTCGAAGACCTCATACCCCGCCTGGAAATATTCGGTCGCGCGACCGTCCAGATGTTCCTGCCGGCGGAAGACCTCGCCCATGTAGCAGTAACGCGCCGGTTCCGCGCCGTGGCTCATGTGCATCTGCACGACCGGGACGGTGAAGTCCGGGCGCAGCATCA
>DJWG01000104.1:0-120 GCA_002440945.1 Rhodobacteraceae bacterium UBA6236
CGGTGTTGGGTTCGGTGAAGACCGCCGTCGGCAGGATCTCTCCGCTGGCAAGCTTCGGCAGCCACTGCGCCTTCTGGTCCGGCGTGCCGCCGCAAAGGATCAGTTCGGCCGCGATTTCGC
>DJWG01000104.1:264-13376 GCA_002440945.1 Rhodobacteraceae bacterium UBA6236
CAAAGGTGGCGCGGCCGTGGTTGTCGCGCATCAGGGCGACCAGCGCCGTGCGGGCGGCGGGCGTGTTGCCACGGGCGATCAGATCGCGCGCCGCCTCTCCCGGTGTCCAGTCAAGGCCAAGATCCGACAGGCGGGCGGTTTCCCCCTGGCTCATCGGGATGCCGCCTTGCAGTTGCGCAAGGTATTCCCCGAAGCCGATCTGCAGGATCAGCGCCTCCATCTCTCCGAACCGGCCCGCCTCTTCCAGACGGGCGGCCCAGGCGCGCATCTGGCGCAGCGCCTCGACGTAGGTCGCAAGCCAGGACAAGGCGTGGGCCGCGAACTGGTCGGCCTCAAGTGCCGCGCCGCTGATCTTCCCCTCGACGGACACGCGATCCCGCAAGGTACGGGCGGCGGCGGGGGCAAGGGCCTCGACCTCGGGCAGGGCCTCGGCGGTCAGGGCAAGAAGGTTGGAAACAACTGCGGGCTGGCCCATCAAAGCAACATCCTTCGGCATCGGAATCGTCCCTTTCTGCATCTGCAATGGGTTACGGCCTTTGCAGTCGCAGCGCAATAATAAATCGCGAATGCCTATAGCAGCGAAAGGAAATGTCCGAAGGGATCAACCCCGCAAGGCGAGTGTATGTTCCCTGAGCCAGGCGAGGAAACCGCGCGGGTCCGACGCCCATTTCCGCGCTTCCTCCGGCGGAATGGGATGCCCGATCACCGGCGCCTGCGGCTTGTTCAGCGCGCATTTGATCTCATGCAGCAAGAGCCCCTGCCGCAGCGTCGCCGACAGCTTGTTGGCGATCAGGTAGGCGCGGGTGTTATGGCCGGGGAACATGATCGGCAGCACGGTTGCGCCCGACCGCATCACCATCTTGGCGGTGAAGGGGTTCCATTCCGGCTCGATCGCGGGGCCGAAATAGGTTTCGGACGATGCGACCTTGCCCGCCGGGAACAGGATGATGACGCCGCCGTTCTTCAGCTGCCGCATCGCGTCTTCGCGCATCTTCAGCCCCAGTTCGCGCGAGTTTTCTTCATGCGGGAAGGGCACCGGGATCATGAACTGCTCGATCTCGGGGATGCCGGTCAGAAGCGACCGCGTCAGGATCTTGTAGTCGCTGCGCACCCGACCGATCAGCGTGGCCATGACCATGCCATCGACCAGCCCATGCGGATGGTTGGCCACCACCACCAAGGGTCCGGTCGGCGGAATGCGTGCCACCTGTTCATCCGGGGTCTGGATATCGATGCCCATGGTCTTCATCGCCTTGGGCCAGAAGGGCTGCCCCGTCGGCGCGCCCGAACGTTCGAACTGCCGGATCAGCCGCAAGAGCGTCAGCTTGCCGGTCAGCCATTCAATGGTGCGGATGGCGCCCGATTTGAACGGATTGCGGAAGGTGCCGGCATAGGACAGGCGGCCCATCTCATAGGGTTTCGAATCCCGGTTTTCGGCGGACGGCGGCGTAGGCGTATCGGTCATTCGGTCCGCCAAGCTCAGAAATCTTCGCCGAAGCGGTTCCGAACCAGATCGGCCAAGGCATCTGCCAGCGCTCCGGCCTGCGTCCCGCTGGTCCGCACCGTGATCGAGGTGCCTTTCGACGCCCCAAGCATCAAAAGCCCCATGATCGAATCGCCGGAAACGCTCATCCCGTCCTTCTCGACCTCGGCGCGGGCGTCGAAACCTTCGACGACTTCGACGAACTTCGCCGAAGCGCGGGCATGAAGCCCCTTTTCGTTGACGATCGGCAGGGACTGTTCGTTCACGGCCTGATCCTTCATGAACTGCCTTCCCTTATTGCTGGCCGTGGCCGGCGCCCACATAGGCGTTGATGTATTTGCGGCCCGCTTCCAGCGCCGTCGAGACCGCTTCGGGAACCGTCAGATCACGCGACTTGGCCAACTTGATCAGCATCGGCAGGTTGGCGCCGTAAAGGATCTGTCGGCCCGTGGGCGTACAGGCCCGAAGCGACAGGTTCGACGGCGATCCACCGAACATGTCGGTCACCACGACGACCCCGGCGCCCTGATCCACCTCATCGGCGGCAGCGCAGATTTCAGCCTGCTTTTCGGCGCGGTCGTGATCTTCCTCGATCGCGATCGCGCGGATGCCAGACTGTTTGCCGACGACATGTTCGACCGCCGCGAGATATTCCCTTGCCAGTCCGCCATGCGCGACGATCACGATACCGATCAAGCCACGTACCCTAATCAAACGCCCGAATCCGCCGGTGACACCGCCCGACGTTCAAGCTCCCGATGCCTTATAGACACTTGCCAACCCGCATCTGCAAGCAGATTGGCCATGTTTTCCGTAACGGCAACCGAACGATGCTGCCCTCCGGTGCATCCAAAGCCGATGGAAAGGTGGGTTTTGCCCTCTTCGACATGCGCGGGCAGCACGAAAACCAGGAAATCCCGCATTCGTTCCAGAAAACCTGCGTAACGCACATCTGCCCTGACATAGTCAGAAACCCGGCCGTCGCGGCCATCCAGCGGCCTGAGCGCGGCATCCCAATGCGGGTTGCGCAGGAATCGGCAGTCGAAGATCAGGTCAAGCCCCCGGGGCACGCCGCGCTTGTAGGAAAACGATTGAAGCGAAATCGCCATCCGATGTCCCGCCGTCCGGTCGAACCAGCGCGCAAGCTCGGCGCGCAGATCATGGGGCGAAAGTTCGGTCGTGTCGATCAGCACATCGGCCCGCGACCGGATCGGGGCCAGGAGGTCGATTTCTTCCCGCGCGCCTTCTTCCGGCGCCACGTCGGGGCGCAAGGGATGGCGGCGGCGGGTTTCGCCATAGCGCCGCACCAGTTCGCCCAGCGCGCAATCCAGATACAGGACCTCGGCCCGCAGGTTCGGATCGGCGCCCAGCGCCTCGATCAGGTCAACCAGCGCGGTGGCCGAAAAGTCCCGGTTGCGCACGTCGATGCCCAAGGCCACCGGCCGGGGCATCGGCGGCCCGTCCAGAAGCCGGGGAACCAGGCTCAGCGGCAGGTTGTCGATCGGCTCATAGCCCAGATCCTCAAGCGCGTGGATCGCGGTCGACCGCCCTGCCCCCGACGGGCCGGTCACCAGCACAAGGTGCTGCACCGCATCGCGCGGCGAAGAAAGCGGGGAATGGGGCATCTGTTCGGTCATGGCGCGCGTCCTGCCCTTAGATAGTGCAGAAGGGCGGCTGGAAAAGCCGGGGATGCGACATTGTGAAGGACCGGCAGCGACAGTCCCATGACGGTCATGTGCCGTTCGGGTGGCAGCCGCTTCGCCTCGGGGATGCCAAGGTCCACCGCGGCGACCAATGACACTGGCCCGTGCGAAGGAACGCTCAGGATGCCGACGCCGCGTGCCTCGATCCGGCCCAGAATGGTCGCGGGGCAGCTGGCGATCAACTGACCACCCTCGACCTTCAGGATCGTCCGGTCATCCGCCACCAGCCCGCAGCCCAACGCCATCAGTTGCAGCGCCAGCGAGGATTTTCCCGAACCCGAAGGACCAAGGATCAGAAGCCCCCGCCCGTCCAGCGCCACGGCGCTGGCATGAAGGATCGTCGCGGGCGCGGCCCCGGGCGTCACACCGGCAGGCCCACGACGAACCGCGCGCCCAGCGGGTCCGAGGTGATGTCGGCATCCGTCGGGCGGATGTTCTCGGCCCAGATCACGCCGCCATGCGCCTCGACGATCTGCTTTGAAATCGCAAGGCCAAGGCCCGAATGTTCGCCGAACTGCCCCGGCGGGCGTTCCGAATAGAAGCGTTTGAAGATCTTCTGCAACGCCTGGTCGGGGATGCCCGGCCCGGTGTCCTCGACCACCACCAGCACCCGGTTTTCGCGCTTGCGCGCCCAGACGCGCACCGCATCGCCATCCTCGCAGAAGGACACCGCGTTGGTGATGAGGTTGACGAAGACCTGCGCCAGACGCCCTTCCAGACCGGTGATGATGATGGGTTCGGGCGGCAGGTCGGCAATGAAATCGACGCCTTTCTGCCGCGCCTCCTGCCCCAGGTATTCGGTGATATTGCCCAGCATCTTCAGAAGATTGAAGGTTTCCTCTTCTTCCTTCACCAGTTCGCTGTCCAGCCGTGACGCGTTCGAGATGTCGCTGACCAGCCGGTCGAGCCGCCGCACGTCATGTTCGATCACGTCCAGAAGCTTGTCGCGCTGATCGTCGCGCTTGGCGACCCGCAAGGTGCCCACCGCCGAACGCAGGCTGGCCAGCGGGTTCTTGATCTCATGCGCCACGTCGGCGGCAAATTGTTCGTTCGATTCGATCCGGTCGTAAAGCGCCGCGACCATGCCGCGCATCGCCCCGGACAGCCGGCCGATTTCGTCGGGCCGCGCGGTCAGGTCCGGGATGCGGACACGGTTCGGCGACATCTTGCGGGCGTTCCTGTCGCGCCCCAGTTCGGCCGCGGCCGCCAGATCCGACAGCGGGTTCGCAATCGTCGAAGCCAGCACGAGGCTCAATCCGATCGACACGACAATCGCGATCAGGAACATCTGCAGCACCTGTTCGCGTTCGATGCGCACCAGCCGGTCGATCTCCCCGGCGACGGAACTCAGCGCGATCACCCCCAGAATCCTGGTGCCCTGGCGGATCGGCACGGTGACCACGAATTGCGTCTCGCCCCGGCTGTTGTGGCCGGCGCGGACATGACTTTCACCGCTGAGCGTTCCGGTCAGAAGTTGCCGCACCGCCGTCTCAACCGCGTTCGGATCGACCTTGGCGCTGCGCGGCGACATCACGGTGGCAAGGCCATCCCAGAGCTTCTTGAGAAGTTCGGTGATGATGATCGACCGCTCGTCGCTTTGTTCGATGCCGATCACGCCGTCGGTCCGCGCGACACCCTGCGCCTGACCGATCTTGGTGCCCGCCGCGTCGAAGACGAAAAGCTCAACCCGGTCCGACAGGTTCAGCCCTTGCACGGTCTGCGCCAGATCCAGCATTGCCAGATCGCCCGGATCGCCCATCCCGCCCTGCGGCAGCCGCGCCTCGAACACATCGGCCACCAGCCGCGCCTCGGCGATCAGGCTGCTTTCGCGCTGCAGGACCAGGCTGTCACGGAACGGGTTCAGATACAGCACCCCCGCCACCAGCACCAGCATCGCCACCAGATTGAAGGTGATGATCTTGCGCGCCAGCGGCGAGCGGTTAAGGGAAATCAGGCCACGGCGTTCGCGCCCGGCCCTGAGCTCGCTGTCAACAAGCCCGTCGGCGGCCAGCCAGTCCTCGCCAAGGACCAGCTCCGCCTTCCGCGATGCCTTGCTGTCGCTCACGCCGTTCCCCGTGGTGGGCGTCATTCTTCGTTGTAACGATAGCCAATCCCGTAAAGGGTTTCGATGGCCGAGAAATCGTCGTCAACGGTGCGCATCTTCTTGCGCAGGCGCTTGATGTGGCTGTCGATGGTACGGTCATCGACATAGACCTGATCGTCATAGGCCACATCCATCAGCTGATCGCGGCTTTTGACAAAGCCCGGACGCTGCGCCAGCGCCTGCAGCAGCAGGAATTCGGTGACCGTCAGCGCCACGTCGCGGCCCTTCCAGCTGACCGAATGGCGCAGCGGGTCCATGGTCAGCGACCCGCGGGTCATGATCTTGGTTTCCTCGGTCGTGGCGACCTCGCCGGTGGCGATGGCGTCCTGACGGCGCAGAAGCGCGCGGATGCGTTCGACCAGCAACCGCTGCGAGAACGGCTTCTTGACGTAATCGTCAGCGCCCATCCGCAGGCCCAGAACCTNNCCTCGTCGATCTCGTCATCCTTCGACGTGAGGAAGATCACCGGCATCGAGGTTTTCTGCCGAAGCCGCTGCAGCAGGTCCATCCCGTCCATCCGCGGCATCTTGATATCAAGGACCGCCATGTCCGGCAGGCGTTTGTTGAAGGCATCCAGGGCCGATTGGCCGTCATTGTAAGTCTCGACCTCGAAGCCCTCGGCCTCGAGCGTAATGGAGACTGAGGTCAGGATGTTCCTGTCATCGTCAACCAGTGCAATCCGCGACATTTCTGCTGTCCCTTGTCTGCTCTCGTCGTTTCCAAATGAATTTCAGCCCTTTTGGGTGTTCGGACAGGGTGAATCAACTGGTAATGACGAATCACTTGTATGAACTTATTCACAACATGCAAAAAAGCCGATTGTTTGGCCGATTTGTCGCCCCACTCTCGACAGTTGCCACAATCCTGCCACACGGGACCGTGATGGTTGCGCTAAACGTGTATTGATTGCGCTAACGTCAAAAAAGCCTTCTGGTTCAAGGCTCTGGCCCCATGCTATAGCAGTTGCAGGCACGATTTTGGCGCCGTGGGGCCTATAGGTCCATCCCTCAGACAATCTGCGACAGCCGCGGTGGCGGCGATACGGGAGCGAAACAATGATCATTGGACGGGTTAATCCTGCGAACCGCCTGGAAGACCAAGGGATCTCGGGGCTCGGCCGCGTCTATTACAACCTGCTCGAACCCTCGCTGATCGAACAGGCGCTCCAGCGTGGTGAAGGCAATCTGGGCAAGGGCGGCTCTTTCCTGGTCACCACGGGCAAGCACACCGGCCGGTCGCCCAAGGACAAGTTCGTCGTCCGCACCCCTTCGGTCGAAGACACGATCTGGTGGGAAAACAACAAGCCGATGGAGCCTTCGGCCTTCGACCGCCTGCATGCCGACATGCTCGACCACATGAAGGGCCGGGACTATTTCGTCCAGGACCTGTTCGGCGGCGCCGATCCCGAACACCGTCTTGACGTACGCGTCGTGTCGGAACTGGCCTGGCACGGCCTGTTCATCCGCCACCTGCTGCGCCGTCCGACCCGGGACGAGCTGAACGATTTCATTCCCGAATTCACCATCATCAACTGCCCCAGCTTCAAGGCGAACCCCGCTCTGCACGGTTGCCGCAGCGAAACCGTGATCGCGCTGAACTTCGACAAGAGGCTCATCCTGATCGCGAACACCGCCTATGCCGGCGAAAACAAGAAGTCGGTCTTCACCCTGCTGAACTACATCCTGCCCGGCAAGGGCGTGATGGCGATGCACTGCTCGGCCAACCACGCCATCGGCAACACCGATGAAACTGCGGTGTTCTTCGGCCTGTCGGGCACCGGCAAGACCACGCTGTCGGCCGATCCGTCGCGCACCCTGATCGGCGATGACGAACACGGCTGGTCGGACAAGGGCACCTTCAACTTCGAAGGCGGCTGCTACGCCAAGACCATCAACCTCTCGGCCGAGGCCGAGCCGGAAATCTACGCCACCACCGAGAAATTCGGCACCGTGATCGAAAACATGATCTTCGATCCCGAAACGCTGGACCTCGACTTCGAAGACAACAGCCTGACCGACAACATGCGCTGCGCCTACCCGCTGGAGTATATCTCCAATGCTTCGCCCAGCGCGCAGGGCGGCCATCCGAAGAACGTCATCATGCTGACCTGCGATGCCTACGGCGTCCTGCCGCCGATCGCGCGGTTGACCCCGGCGCAGGCGATGTATCACTTCCTGTCGGGCTTCACCTCGAAGACCCCGGGGACCGAGGTGGGCGTGACGGAACCGATCCCGACCTTCTCGACCTGCTTCGGCGCGCCGTTCATGCCGCGCCGGCCAGAGGTCTACGGCAAGCTTCTGCAACAGAAGATCGCCCAGACCGGCGCGACCTGCTGGCTGGTCAACACCGGCTGGACCGGCGGCGCCTTCGGCGTGGGCAAGCGGATGCCGATCCGCGCGACCCGCGCCCTGCTGACCGCCGCTCTCGACGGCTCGCTGGCCAAGGTGACCTTCCGCAAGGATCCGAACTTCGGCTTCGAAGTGCCGGTCGAAGTGCCGGGCGTCGATTCGGCGCTTCTCGACCCGCGCGCGACCTGGGCCGACAAGGCCGCCTTCGACGCGCAGGTGAAGAAGTTGGTCGGCATGTTCTCGGAAAACTTCGCCCAGTATGTGCCCTATATCGACGCCGACGTGAAAGCGGCCGTCATCGGCGGCGCAGCCTGATCCACACGACATTCTGAAGAAACCGGCGCCCCGAAACGGGCGCCGGTTTCTTTTTGGAACCTATCCCGCCGCCCGCGCCAGCGCCTCGACCAGCCGCCGCCGCGCTTCGGGCAGCGGCCGATGGCCAAGATCGCCCATCAGCCGTTCCAGAAAATGCCCGGTGGTGCGCAGACCCGCGACCACCTCGGCTGGCTGGCCCTGCCCCTGCCCCAGCATCACCGCCGGCAAGGGCAACAGCCGGTCGGCCCATTCGCCCGCGCCGGCCTTCGACACCGCGCGCCCGGTGCGCGGACTGACGAACATCAGATCGTCGCGCGATCCCGTCACGGCGCAGCGACCCAGATCAAGACCATAGCCGAGATCCTCAAGCAGCTTGGCTTCCCAGCGCAGGTAGTCGGTGGGCCAGTCCGCCCCCTGCCCCAGCCGATCCATCAGCGCGATGGAGGCCGCATAAAGCGCCCCATGCGGTTCGCGTTCGGGCAGCGTCACATGAAGCAGCGCGCAGACCGCATTCAGCCCCATCAGCGCCAGCCGGTCCGACAGGATCACGGCGCGGCTCGTGATCGGTTCCACCGTGAAGGTGCCGATGTGCTGGTCCAGCCGCGCCCGCCACGCCAGCGCCACCTGCGCCCCCGGCATCAGCATCGGCGCAATCTTGCGCGACGCGCCCCCCCGAACGACGCCCGCGTGACGACCATGCCCGGCCGTGAATGCCTCGACGATGGCCGAGCTTTCGCCATGCGGGCGCACGGAAAGGATCGCGCCTTCATCCTGCCAGTCCATCGGTCGTCCCTGTGCCTTGCGGGTCAATCGCCCAAGGATAATCCGCGCCGGAGCGCAAAGCATCCTTGATCCTCCGTCGTCCAGACGGGAAAGTCGGCCCAGACCAGACGACGGAGCAGCGAATGTCCATCCATATCGGCGCGAAACCCGGCGAAATCGCCGAAACCGTCCTGATGCCGGGCGACCCCTACCGCGCCCGCTGGGCCGCCGAAACCTTCCTGCGGGATGCCATCTGCATCAACCAGGTCCGGGGGATGTTGGGCTACACCGGCACCTGGAACGGCCACCCGGTGACGATCCAGGGCTCGGGCATGGGGATGCCGTCACTGTCGATCTACGCCAACGAACTGATCCGCGACTATGGCGCCAAGACGCTGATCCGCATCGGGTCGGCCGGGGCGATGCAACCCCATGTGCAGATCCGCGACGTGGTGGTGGCGATGTCGGCCACCACCCTTTCAACCCCGTCGCGCGGCATCTTCCGCGAGGTGAACTTTGCCCCCACCGCCGATTTCGCCCTGTTGCGGGCCGCCGTGCAGGCAGCCGAAGCGAAGGGCACCAAGATCCATGTCGGGGGGATCTATTCCTCGGACGTGTTCTACGACGAACGCCCCGACCTGAACGAGGTCATGCAGCGCCACGGCATCCTCTGCGTTGAGATGGAGGCGGCGGAGCTTTACACCGTCGCCGCCCGCCACGGCGTGCGCGCGCTGGCGATCCTCACGATTTCCGACCACCTCCTGACTCAGGACGCCCTTCCCGCGATTGACCGCGAACAAAGCTTTGGCGAGATGGTGGAAATGGCCCTCTCGGCCGCCTTCGCCTGAACGCCGGGGCGACCCGGGGGGATGATGGCCCGCTGCATCCTGCGGCAGCTTTTTTCGCTGATCCTCGGCCTGATCGTGGCGAGCCTCGTGATCTTTGCGATGATCGAGACGAGCGCCGCGGATCTGCGGCGGATTTGAGTATTTGGGCAAAGAAGAAGATCAGCGGCCGTGGCTGCGGTCGTAGCCGCTGGGCGGTGGCGAGGCCCAGCCATCCCGCGCGCTATCGGCAGGCATCAGGACTTCGACCAGCAGCGGGTGGCAAGCGGCGGCATCGCTCGAATGTTCCGCCGAGCAATCTCCGCCCGGGCAGGCCGAAAGCGCGCCCAAAAGGTCGATTTCGGCGAAGAACTCCAGATAATCGCCGGGGCGTACGGGGCTTGCCTTCATGAAATATTGCCCGGTGTCCCGGGTGAAGCCGGTGCACATGAAGACGTTCAGAACATCATGGACATGCTGTTCTGCCACATGCAGCGGCAGGTTTGTGGCATCCGACAGCGCCCGCGTCAGGTTCGAATGACAACAGTGGTGATACTGGCCACCGTGGCTGAGCAGGTTGTGCGTATAGGGATCGCAGCGGGTGCCGATCACGTCATGGACCGAACCGCCGTATTCGTCGAAGCCATACCAGTCGAGCGTGTCGTGGATCACCGTCGCCATCGGCCGCAGATGCGGGAAGGACGACCACATCCGGTCGCCCGTCGACAGGTGTGTGCCATGCAGCGCCCGGGTCTTGCCGGAATAGAACCGTTCGGACAAATCATGGGCGTTCCAGAGGTTCAGATCGCCCACCTGCGGCCCCTCGACCGAATGGATGCGGAAAACATGGCCTGCGGGAACGTTGAAGCACCGCGCCTCGCGCGCAGGGACAAGAGTGGTGGACAGCGGTTTCAGCCCGGCGCGCAGGGCGCGGTAGCGGTCCATGTCAGCGGGCGGGAGGGTTTCGACCGGATAGCAGATCACCGGCCGGATCGCACGGCGGGCGGCGGCATCGGCGGGCGCGGCGGTTTCGGGATGGGTCGGTTTCATTGCAGCGTGCTCCGATCGGGGCGCAGGCAGTCGCGCGGGGGGCGGCCGTCGGTCCGGGTGGTGGCTCCGCAGGCGGCACAGCGATAACCGCCGCTCCCGAGTCTTGTGTCAAGCCGCCAGCGGCAGCTGCGGGTCAGGGTCGAGTTGCGCCGCGATATCCAGAGATAGAGCAGCACCGATAGGCCAAGGAGGACAAGGAGGAGCGGCATGGGGGCATTTGTGGCACGGGCAACGCGGAAGGGAAAGGGACGCGATGGCCGGGCAAGCAAAAGCCCCGGCGCGCGGTCCGGGGCTTGGGTATGGACATGCAGGCCCGATCAGATCTGCCGTTCGACCATCAGCTTCTTGATCTCGGCAATTGCCTTGGCCGGGTTCAGGCCCTTGGGGCAGGTCTTGGTGCAGTTCATGATCGTGTGGCAGCGGTAGAGCTTGAAGGGGTCTTCCAGCTGGTCCAGACGTTCGCCCGTCGCCTCGTCGCGCGAGTCGATGATCCAGCGATAGGCGTGCAGCAGCGCGGCGGGGCCAAGGTAGCGGTCGCTGTTCCACCAGTAGCTCGGGCAGGCGGTCGAGCAGCTGGCGCACATCACGCATTCATAAAGACCGTCAAGCTTCTTGCGATCCTCGATCGACTGGCGCCATTCCTTCGCCGGGCGGTTGGTCTTGGTTTCCAGCCACGGCATGATCGAGGCGTGCTGCGCGTAGAACAGCGTCAGGTCGGGGATCAGGTCCTTGATCACCGGCATGTGCGGCAGCGGATAGATCCGCACATCGCCCTTCACCTCGTCGGTGCCGTAGATGCAGGCCAGCGTGTTGATGCCGTCGATGTTCANNTCTCGTTCTTGATCTTGATCAGCGCGTCCAGGATCATCGGGCCGCACTTGTCCATGTCGATGAAATAGGTGTCCACCCGCGGGTTTTCCCCGGTGTCGGGATCCCAGCGGTAGATCTTGAACTTGCGGACGTTCTTGCCGTCCGGCTTCGGCCAGGTCTTGCCGACACGGACCTGGGAGTTCTTGGGAAGCGAAAACTGGACCATGGCTATTCCTCAGCTCTGATCTGCTGTGCGCAGCTGTTCGGTGACGCGGTGTCGGCCTGGGAAAGAGGCGCGCGCCGGGTTTCTGTCTGCGGGCGGGGCACGGCCATCATCAGCCCTTCCAGCCCGGAATCGAATAAAGCGGCTGGCGCGGCGCCTGGCCGGTCTTCTGGATCACGCAGCCCTGGTAGACTGCCGAAGGATCGCGACCGCCCAGGAAATCCGACGACACGTCCAGTTCCACCCGCGCCACCGGGCCGGCGGTCGACCCGCCCAGTTCGACCGTGCCGCGCGGATGGAGCGTGGCCCGCGCCCGTTCCAGGCAAGCGCGTTCGGCCTGCTCGACCGACACGGGACCACAGGCGGCCAAGGCGGCCCCGATCCCGGTCAGTCCTGCAAGCCAGACCCGCATCTCAGTAGACGCGGGCCTTGGGGGCGATCTTCTTCAGGTCGATGCCGCCCTGATCTTCGGTCGTCAGCGGGTCCAGATGCACGGGACGGTAGTCCAGCCGTACCTGGTTACCTTCGACCCAGGACAGGCTGTGCTTGCGCCAGTTGGCATCATCCCGGTCGGGATAATCCTCATGCGCATGGGCGCCACGGCTTTCCTTGCGGGCTTCGGCCGCAACGATGGTGGCCAGCGCGTTCGGCATCAGGTTCGCGAGTTCCAGCGTTTCCATCAGGTCGCTGTTCCAGATGAGCGACCGGTCGGTGACCTTCAGGTCCTTCATCTTGGCGGCCACGGCCTTCATCTTCTCGACGCCTTCGGCCAGCGTCTTGTCGGTGCGGAACACCGCCGCGTCGGCCTGCATGGTGCGCTGCATTTCCAGCCGCAGATCGGCGGTGGAAATGGTGCCATCGGCGTTGCGGAAGCTGTCGAAGCGGTCAAGGATCGCATCGACAGCCGGCTTGTTGACCGGCGCGTTGCGTTCCTTCGGGTTGACGATCTCGCCCGCGCGCAGCGCCGCGGCGCGGCCGAAGACCACGAGGTCGATCAGGCTGTTCGAACCCAGACGGTTCGCCCCGTGAACGCTGGCGCAGCCCGCCTCGCCCACCGCCATCAGGCCGGGGAAGGTATTATCGGGATTGCCCG
Source organism: Rhodobacteraceae bacterium UBA6236 (assembly GCA_002440945.1). The sequence continues at coordinate 12,980 of DJWG01000104.1, forward strand.
GCTGCGGGTTCAGCACTTCGCCCCAGTAGTTCGTCGGGATGCCGCCCATGTTGTAGTGCACGGTCGGCAGGATCGGGATCGGTTCTTTGGTGACGTCCACGCCCGCGAAGATCCGCGCCGATTCCGAAATGCCCGGAAGACGCTCATGCAGGGTTTCCGGCGGAATGTGCGACAGGTTCAGGTGCATGTGGTCCTTGTTTTCGCCCACACCCCGGCCTTCGCGGATCTCGATGGTGATGCAGCGCGACACCACGTCGCGCGACGCCAGATCCTTGTAGGTCGGCGCGTAGCGTTCCATGAACCGTTCGCCGTTCGAGTTGGTCAGGTATCCGCCCTCGCCGCGCGCGCCTTCGGTGATCAGGCAGCCGGAGCCATAGATGCCGGTCGGGTGGAACTG
>DJWG01000104.1:13382-21797 GCA_002440945.1 Rhodobacteraceae bacterium UBA6236
GCGCGGCCATAGCCGCCGGTGGCCAGAACGACCATCTTGGCGTTGAAGACGTGGATCGTGCCGTCATCCAGTTTCCACGCCACGACGCCGGTGCAGCGCCCGTCGGTGATGATCAGGTCAAGCGCGAAGTATTCGATGTAGAATTCCGCATTGTGCTTCAGGCTCTGGCCATACAGCGTATGCAGGATCGCGTGGCCGGTGCGGTNNATGGCGTGGCCGGTGCGGTCGGCCGCGGCGCAGGTGCGCTGCACGGGGGGGCCTTCACCGAATTCGGTCGTGTGGCCACCGAAGGGGCGCTGGTAGATCTTGCCCTCTTCGGTGCGCGAAAACGGCACGCCGTAATGTTCCAGCTCGTAAACCGCCTTCGGCGCTTCGCGGGCCAGGTATTCCATCGCGTCCGTGTCACCCAGCCAGTCCGAGCCCTTGACGGTGTCGTACATGTGCCATTGCCAGTTGTCCGGGCCCATGTTCGAGAGACTGGCGGCGATGCCGCCCTGTGCTGCCACGGTGTGGCTGCGGGTCGGGAACACCTTGGTGACGCAGGCGGTCTTCAGACCCTGTTCAGCCATGCCGAGGGTCGCCCGCAGGCCCGAGCCCCCGGCGCCGACCACGACAACGTCGTATTCATGCGTTTCGTAAGCATAGCTTGCCATGATGGGGCCTCAGACAGCGAAGGACAAAAGCGAAATGCGGACAAAGGCGAAAAGCCCCGCCGCGATCAGGACATAGGCGACGGCAGCAGCGAGGAAGATCAAGCCCTTGCGCGTGGCGCCCTGTGTATAATCCTCGATCATCACGCGGGCGCCGTTCTTGAAGTGCACAAGACCGATCACAAGCGTCAGGCCCGTGATCACAGCCCGCGCAGGATTGCCCAATTGGCGCAGCATCACGTCATAGGGCGCGCCGATCAGCGGCGCCACGGTGAACAGGAACAGCGGCACGAGGATTGCCAGCGCAGCGGCGCTGACCTGCATTCCATAAAAATGCTCGGTCCCCGATTTGGCAGAGCCGAGGCCATTCGCGCGCTTGCGGTCGGTCAGGTAATGCATGGCGGCCCCGCTTACAGGATGATGACGGTCAGGATGGTCAGCACGACCGACCCGATGATGATGACCCAGCCGAGTTTCTCGGCCGTCTCGATCTCCATCCCGCGGCCCGAGTCGAACCACAGGTGCCGCAGGCCGGCAAGGAAGTGATACCACACCCCGAGGATCGACAGCAGCAGCACCAGCTTGCCGAACCACGATGTCAGAACGTGGCTGACGAAAGTGTAGTAATGCGGCCCCGTCGCGGCAGCCACGAGCCACCAGACGATCAGGGCGAAGGTGACGATCAGGGCATTGCCGGTGATCCGCGTGAGGATCGAGCTGATCGAGGTCATCTGTGGGCGGTAATAGGGCCCGATCATGAAGGGCGACAGCGGGCGCTTGCCCCGGTTTAGGTCAGCCATGCTGAATCCCTCTGCGCTGGCGGGTCCGATTCAGACGGACCGCTTTGATTTGCGCGACCTGAATAACGCTTTTTCCGACCAAGTCACCCCTGACGAGGCGCTTTGCGCTACCCGGTCGCAGATTTTTTGCTCTTGTGATCACAGTTTTTGCAACCGTGATCACAAAGTGCGGTCAAAGGGGCATCAAGGCCCAGTAGTCCAGATCCAGAAGCACTTCGGGTGCGTACTTGCCATCCGCCCCTTTCAGCCCGAATTGCGCGGCGCCCTGCTTGGTGGCAACCAACCGGAGCCGGATCGCGCCCACGCCCGGGGCGGCAGTCGGCGCCTTGTCCAGCACTTCGGACCAGGCCTTGACAGTATCACCCGAGAAACAGGGGTTGGCATGGGCGCCCGCGTTCAGCGCCACGATCACTTGCGCATTGGCCAACCCGTTGAAAGACAGCGCCCGCGCCATGCTGATGACGTGGCCGCCATAGATCAGCCGCTTGCCGTCATCGCGGAAGGTCGCGTCGAAATGGACCTTGGCGGTGTTCTGCCACAGGCGGGTGGCGATCATGTGTTCGGCTTCCTCGATCGTCACGCCATCGACATGGTCAATCTTTTCGCCCACCGCATAATCGCCCCAACGATGCGCCTCACCCGCCAGGGTGAAATCATAGGCATCGAAACGCAGGCCCGCCGGCACCACCAGATCGCTGGCCGCGACCGCCTTGGCCAGTTCCGGCACCACGGTATCAGGCGCGGGCGTTTCGCGGTTCTTCCGCACCATCACCCAGCGGACATATTCCAGCACTGCCTCGTCCCGCTGGTTCAGCCCGCAGGTGCGGACATAGACCACGCCCGACTTGCCGTTCGAGTTTTCCTTGAGCCCGATCACCGTCGATTCCGAACGGATCGTGTCGCCCGGCAGGACAGGCGTCAGCCAGCGGCCTTCGGCATAGCCCAGATTGGCGATGGCATTCAGGCTGATGTCGGGGACGGTCTTGCCGAAAACCGTATGGAAGGAGATGAGGTCGTCCATAGGCGCCGCAGCCAACCCGCAGGACCGCGCGAATTCGTCCGAGGAATAAAGCGCATGCCGCGCCGGATATAGCGCGTGATACAGCGCCCGTTCACCGCCCGAAAGCGTGCGCGGCACGGCATGGCGGATCACCTCGCCAATGCGGTAGTCTTCGAAGAAACGTCCGGGATTGGTCTTCATTGCTCGCTCAACTTCCTGTCGGGGGTTGTAGGCTTCATCCATAGGTCCCAAGGAACGGGTTGTGGCCCAGCCAGATGTGGACCCCCGCGATCAGGCCATAAAGCACAAGTGTTCCCACAAGGTTCATGGCGTCCCCCTTGATCCCGCGTCCGGCGACGGGCCGCGCCCAGGGCCCTGCGGCATTGATCAGCAGCATTTCAAGCACCGCCCAAAGCCCAAGACCACCGAACAGCACCAGCGAGGCGACATCGCCATTGACCAGCAGATGCGCGACCGCCCAGAGGAACGTCCCCCAAAGCATCGGATGCCGCATCCGGGTGTAAAGCGTCCCCTTGGTGCCGCCGACGCCGAACAGGAAGACCGACACCAGCATCAGCGTGTTGTTCAGATGCCCCATGCCCGGCAGCGGCGTGTAGACCGGATCGAGCGGCGCGGCGCGGTAGCCCCAGATCATCAGGATCACCGCCACCACCAGTACGGCCGCGACGCCGCCCTTGCCCAGACTGTGATGCAGGCCGGGGGCCAGCCGTTTCAGAACATGCGCCGCGATGAACAGCGCGACACCGGCGATCAGGATCGTCATGGGGCTTTCCTTCAGCTTGCCAGCGCCGCGATGGCGGCCGTCCTGGCCAGAATGGCTTTCGCGGTGACGATATGCAGGTTTTCCACGATCTTGCCATCCACAACCGCAACCCCCTGCCCTGCGGCGGTGGCGCTGTCGAAGGCGGCGATCTGGCGACGTGCCAGATCGATTTCGGCATCCGAAGGCGCGAACCCGGTATTGGCGATCTCAAGCTGCGCGGGGTGGATCAGCGTCTTGCCATCAAAGCCCATGTCGCGGCCCTGTTCGCATTCGGCGCGCAGGCCCTCGTCATCCTTGAAGGCGTTGTAGACCCCATCGACGATCACGCGGCCATGCGCCTTGGCGGCCAGAAGGCAAAGCCCCAAGCCCGCCTGCATCGGCAAACGGTCGGCGCGGAACCGGCTGCCCAGTTCCTTCGCCAGGTCATTGGTCCCCATGACCATGCCCTGCAGGCGCGGGTTCCCGGCGATTTCCGCAGCATTGAGCATCCCGAGCGCGGTTTCCATCATCGCCCACAGCGGCTTGTCGCCCGTGACGGCGGCCACCGCGTCAAGGTCGGCACTTCGGCTGACCTTCGGGATAAGGATCGCATCGACATTCGGGTGGCCGGCAAAAGCCGCCGCATCGGCGCGGCCCCATTCGGTATCGAAGCCGTTGATCCGCACGATCCGCGCCCGGTGGCCGTAGTCCTGCGACGCCAGGACCTTCACCAGCAGATCGCGCGCCGAGGCTTTTTCATCGGGCGCAACGGCGTCTTCCAGATCGAAGATGATCGCATCGGCGGCAAGTCCGGTGGCTTTTTCCAGCGCCCGTTCTTTCGAACCGGGGATGTAAAGCACCGAGCGATAGGGGCGCTGAGCCGCTTCCATGATTCTCTCCTCGCAACTTTATTGCGTTAAGGACCACAAGAATGGCAGATTCTTCAAGCGAAGATTTGCCGCAATGCAGAAATTCGGACCCGTTTCAAACGACGGCCTTGCGGATAAGCTCGATCGAGACGCCAAGCAAGGCCCAGGTCACAAGGCTGAAGAAAAGCTTCTGCGGGAGGATTCGCACCAGCCGGACGCCGATCCAGACCGCAATCACGGCGGGCAGCGCAAGGATGGCGGCGATATGCAGGTTCGCGATCGAAAGCTGGCCCAGCGCGTAATAGGGAACAAGCTTCATCGCGTTGACCGCCGCAAAGGTGATGGTCGCGGTCCCGGCGAAGGACATCTTGTCGAGCCCAAGCGGCAGCACATAAACCTGATAAGGCGGCGCGCCGGCGTGACTGACGAAACTGGTGAAGCCGGTCAGGATGCCCCAGAAGACGCCCGGCGCCACCTCGGGCCTTCTTGCGCCGACGACCGGCGCGCGGCGGAGAAGCAGGTTGATCGCAAAGGCCGCGCCGATCAGGCCCACCAATCCGCCCACCGCCCAGTCCGGCACCCGGCTGGCCGTCGCCCATCCCGCCGCGATACCAAAGGCCGCCGCCGGAATCAGGATCGCAAGCACCCGCCGGTCATAGGAATGGCGGTAGGCATAAAGCCCGAAAAGGTCCGACAGCACATAGATCGGCAAGAGGATTCCCGCCGCCGCGACCGGAGAGATTACCAGCGAAAACACCGGCACCGACAGCATTCCCACGACCGGCAAGCCGCCCTTGGACAGGCCCACCAGAATCGCCGCGATGACGGCGGCTGCCCAGAAAATCACCTCTTCCAAAGCGCATCCTCGCCTGCAGATCCGCCCTTCGTCCTAGCCGGTCGGACGACGAGAACAAGCCAAACTTCGCATTCTATGCAGATTGCCGCGGCGCGGCAGGCTTGCGTAAACCCGGTCGTGGGATTAGGCATCGCAGCGATTTCCACCCTCATCCCGGAGTTTTTCCATGGCCAGACCCAAGATCGCGCTGATCGGCGCAGGGCAGATCGGCGGCACGCTCGCCCATCTCGCCGCGATGAAGGAACTGGGCGACGTCGTCCTGTTCGACATCGCCGAAGGAACCCCGCAGGGCAAGGCGCTCGACATCGCGCAATCCGGTCCCTCGGAAGGCTTCGATGCCGTCATGAAGGGCACCAACACCTACGCCGATATCGCGGGCGCGGATGTCTGCATCGTCACCGCCGGCGTGCCGCGCAAACCGGGGATGAGCCGCGATGACCTTCTGGGCATCAACCTCAAGGTGATGAAGTCGGTCGGCGAAGGCATCAAGCAATATGCCCCGAACGCCTTCGTGATCTGCATCACCAACCCGCTTGACGCGATGGTCTGTGCGCTGCGCGAATTCTCGGGACTGCCGCACAACAAGGTGGTCGGCATGGCCGGCGTTCTGGACAGCGCGCGCTTCCGCCACTTCCTGAGCGTCGAATTCAACGTCTCGATGCGCGATGTCACGGCCTTTGTCCTGGGCGGACACGGCGACACGATGGTGCCGCTGGCCCGCTATTCGACCGTTGGCGGCATCCCGCTGCCGGATCTGGTCGCCATGGGCTGGACCAGCCAGGAAAAGCTGGACGCGATCATCCAGCGCACCCGTGACGGCGGCGCCGAAATCGTCGGCCTGCTGAAGACCGGCTCGGCCTTCTACGCGCCCGCGACCAGCGCAATCGAGATGGCTGAAGCCTATCTGAAAGACCAGAAGCGCCTGCTGCCCTGCGCGGCTTACGTCAAGGGCGCGCTTGGCCTCGACGGCATGTATGTCGGCGTGCCGACCATCATCGGCGCTGGCGGTGTCGAACGTGTGGTCGACATCAAGCTGAACGCCGACGAACAGGCGATGTTCGACAAATCGGTGGACGCGGTGAACGGTCTTGTCGCGGCCTGCAAGGGCATCGATCCGACGCTGGCCTGATCGCCGGACAAGAGTATGTTGAAAGGGGCTGCCTCGGTGGCCCCTTTTTCTATTTTCAGCAGGAATTATGATGCGCAAATTCATGGCAGGCACGATCCTTTGCCTTCTCGGATCTCCCCTCGCGGCGGCACCTTCGCAGGACTGGTCAGCGATGATCGCCCGGGACGGCCTGGCGAAGACCGAAACCGCCATCGCCAAACTATCCGATCCCACGCCCGAGGATCTGCTTGCCCTTGCCATGACGCAGTTCCTGGCCGGGATCGAGGCCGGTCTTCACGACCGCTGGACCGTCGGTCACTCGCAGGACAGCATCCTGCCCCTTTTCCGCCTGCCGATCGCGCCCAACCCGAACCCCGCGCCCTTTGATCCGGCGCTGGTCGAGACGGTGTTTGGCAATCTTGACACCCGGATGGAGGACGCCCGCGCCACCCTGTCGCGCATTCCCGCCGAAGGTGACATCGGCCTTGTCCTGCGCCCCGATGACCTCTGGTTCGACATCAACGGCTCTGGCAGTCGCGACGAAGGCGAGGCGATCTTGGCCGTAGGCGAAACCTTCCTCGCCCAGCCGCGCGACAACTTAGACACCGGCGTGATGGAAACCTCGCAGCTACCCAAGATCGACGGCATCCGGTTCGACCGCGCCGATGTGTCCTGGCTGACCGCCTATACGCATCTTCTGTCCGGCATCGCCGACATGGTGCGTGCCTTCCAGCCAACCCCGGTAATTGATCGGGTGATGAAGGGGCGGATGGCGATGCTCGAAAAGGGCATCTTTGCGCCGTTGGATGGCGTGGTGTCCGATGGCGGAACCAACAGCTATCCCAATGAAATCGACATGGTCGCCATGGTACTCTTGACCTTGCGCCAGCAACCGGTCCCCGAATTCACCCGGTCGGGCCGGGGCCATTTTCTGTCGATGGTGGCCGAAAATCGCCGCTTCTGGACCGAAGTCGCCGCAGAAACCGATAACGACCGGGAATGGATCCCGAACAGCAAGCAGACCCCCGCGCTGGGGCCGTCCTTTCCCGAAGGAATGGACGTGGCCTGGCTTGCCGTGCTGGACGATGCCGAAAAGCTGCTGAAGGGCGAATTGCTGGTGCCCTACGTCGAATTCATCGTCGGTACGTCGAGGAACGCCGCCACCACCGGCTTCGACCTTGCTGCCTGGCTGGAAGACCCGGCGCCCGTGGATCTGGTCGAATGGTTGCACGGCATGGGGCTGGAACCCTGGCTGAGGCAGGGCCCCCTTGTGACTGCGCAGAGCCTGACCGCGTTCGAAGAACTTGTCAGCGGCAACGGCGTGCTCTTTGCCATCTGGTTCAACTGACCTCGAAGCCTGCCCGCTGCGTCGAAAACCGAGTCTTTCTGCGCTGCGCCTGCGTTTGTGATCACACTATCAAAACGTGTGATCACAAAAGTCGGTTTTTTCCGCAGACCGGCGCAATTGGACCCATTTAGGCTTTGGACACCCGGACCGGCTATGGCATGTGGGCCGCGAACTGCATCTGATGAGGATCGCCCATGAACATCCACGAATATCAGGCCAAGGCCCTGCTGCGCAGCTACGGCGCGCCGGTCTCCGACGGCCGCCCCGTCCTGCGCGCCGAAGAGGCGAAGACCGCAGCGGGCGAGCTTGACGGTCCGCTTTGGGTCGTGAAGGCGCAGATCCATGCGGGCGGCCGCGGCAAGGGCAAGTTCGTCGAACCCGAAGCCGGTGAAAAAGGCGGCGTCCGTCTGGCCAAATCGGTGAGCGAAGCCGCCGAACTGGCCAAGCAGATGCTGGGCCGCACCCTGGTCACGCACCAGACCGGGCCGGTGGGCAAGCAGGTCAACCGCATCTACATCGAAGCCGGCAGCGACATCGCGCGCGAACTTTACCTTGCGCTTCTGGTCGACCGTCAGACCTCGCGCATCTCCTTCGTCGTTTCGACCGAAGGCGGGATGGACATTGAAGAAGTGGCCGCCCACACCCCCGAAAAGATCCTCTCCTTCTCGGTCGACCCGGCTTCGGGCCTGTCGGATTTCCACGGCCGCCGCGTTGCCTATGCGCTGAAGCTGGAAGGCCAGGCGGTCAAGCAGTGCGTGCAGTTGGTGAAAACGCTCTACAAGGCCTTCCTCGAGAAGGACATGGAGATGCTGGAGATCAACCCGCTGATCGTCATGCCCGACGGCAACCTGAAGGTGCTGGACGCGAAAGTGTCCTTCGACAACAACGCGCTTTATCGCCACCCCGATATCCTCGCCCTGCGCGACGAAACCGAGGAAGACCCGAAAGAACTGGCCGCGTCGAAGTTCGACCTGAACTACATCGCGCTGGAAGGTGAAATCGGCTGCATGGTCAACGGCGC
>DJWG01000104.1:21936-22743 GCA_002440945.1 Rhodobacteraceae bacterium UBA6236
TTCGCCTGGAAGGCACCAACGTCGAAAAGGGCAAGGAGATCATCGCGAACTCCGGCCTCAACGTGATTGCGGGCGACAACCTCAGCGACGCGGCACAGAAAATCGTCAAAGAAGTGAAGGGGTGATGCTTATCGGCGCCGCAACTCTCGTTGTCCTGGTGGCTGTCAGCCTCGGGCTTCAGGTTGCCGCCGTTCAAGTACACCGGATGCTTGTGTGGATCGGATGGGCGCTTGCTCCAGCAGCATCCGCAATTCCGATCCTACGTTACAAGGCGAATTGTCCGATGATTGAAACGTCCGAAGGTCTATTTCCGTCTTGCTTCGGGGAAAGCGATCCTTTGGGCGGCATCGGCATTTCGGCTGCTCAGAATCTTTCCACTCTCGGCGCGATATGCGCGGTCCTGACCCTACCTGCTGCGGCATATTTCTTTCGTACCCGGTCAGGCATGAAACTCGCTAGATAAGACGGAGAACAAGAATTGGCCGTACTCGTCAACAAAGACACCAAAGTCATCTGCCAGGGCATNNTACGGCACGCAGATGGTCGGCGGCGTGACACCGGGCAAGGGCGGCAGCAGCCACCTTGGCCTTCCGGTGTTCGACAGCGTCCATGACGCGGTCGCCAAGACCGGTGCCAATGCGTCCGTGATCTACGTTCCGCCCCCCTTCGCGGCGGATTCGATCCTGGAAGCCATCGACGCGGAAATCCCGCTGGTGGTCTGCATCACCGAAGGCATCCCGGTGCTGGACATGATGAAGGTGAAACGCGCCCTGCTGGGGTCGAAGACCCGCCTGATCGGGCCGAACT
>DJWG01000050.1 GCA_002440945.1 Rhodobacteraceae bacterium UBA6236
TGGCGCAGAACATCGCCTTCGGCCTTCAGATGCTGGGCAAACCCAAGGCAGAGGTCGAGGCGCGGGTGCAGAAGATGCTGGCGCTGGTCAGGCTGGAACAGCTGGCCGGGCGCAAGGTCAGCCAGATGTCGGGCGGCCAGCAGCANNTGCTGCTTCTGGACGAGCCGCTTTCGGCGCTGGACCTGAAGCTGCGCAAGGAAATGCAGAGCGAACTCAAGCGCCTGCAGCGCGAAACCGGGATCACCTTCATCTTCGTGACCCATGATCAAGAAGAAGCCCTGACCATGTCGGACCGCATCGCCGTCATGTCGGCGGGCCGGATCCAGCAGATGGGCACCCCGCGCGAGATCTACACCCAGCCCGTCAACCGCTTTGTCGCGGGTTTCATCGGCGAGACGAATTTCCTGCCGGCCGAGGTCAAGGACGGCCAGGCGGCGCTGCCGGGGGGCGTGACGATTCCCGTCATGGCGCGCGATGGCCGCGCGACGCTGGCGGTGCGGCCCGAACTCCTGCGGATCGTCGCGGCCGGAACCCCCGGCGCCCTGCCCGCCACGGTGGCCGACGCCGTCTATTTCGGCACCGACAGCCATGTTCACGCCCGCCTGTCCGATGGGGCCGAAGTCGTCGTCCGCGTCCAGTCCGGGGCCGAGGGCGCGGCGATCCCGGCGGCGGGCAGCGCGGTCGGCATCGCCATCGCGCCGGGCGCGCTTCAGGTGCTGGAGGACTGACCCATGGCGCTTACGCTGGAGGAACAGACCACCCGCGATCAGGTGCGCCGCAACTGGTGGCTGAGCCTGCCCGCACTGGTCATCCTGATGGTCGCGGCCATCGGGCCGCTGATCGTGGTGCTGGTCTATTCCTTTCTGACCCCGGGCGAGTATGGCAACGTGGAATGGAAGTTCTCGACCGAAGGCTGGATGTCGGTCTTCGTGACCAAGGACATCTTCGACGAGACCTGGAAGCTGGCTGACGCCCATGTGACGATCTTCTGGCGGTCGGTGAAGCTGTCGCTGCTGACGACGGGGCTGACGCTTGCAGTGGGATTTCCGACCGCCTGGTTCATCGCCACAAGGCCCGCGCGCGCCAAGGCGCTGTGGCTCTTTCTGATCACGATCCCTTTCTGGACCAATCTCCTGATCCGCACCTTCGCCATCAACCAGATCATCCGCAACGAAGGCCTGCTGAACACCATGCTTCTGAAGCTGGGCGTGATTTCGGCCCCCTTGCAGATCACCTATACCGATACGGCGGTGCTGATCGGCATGGTCTATGTCTATCTGCCGCTGATGGTGCTGCCGCTTTTCGCCTCGATCGACCGCTTCGACATGCGGCTGCTCGAGGCGGCATATGACCTGTACGCCAGCCGCGCGCAGGCGCTGCGCCGGGTGATCCTGCCGCTGGTGAAGCCGGGGATCGTGGCGGGGTCGATCCTGGTCTTCATCCCCTGTCTCGGCGCTTATGTGACGCCGCGCATCCTTGGCGGCGGAAAGCTGATGATGATCGGCAACTTCATCGAGTTGCAATTCGGACAGGGCCGCAACTGGCCCCTGGGCGCGGCGATCTCGATCCTGCTGCTGATAATCGTCTCGGTCGCGCTGGTCTTTTATGTCCGCGCCATCAACGGAGAAAACCGCGATGCGTGAACGCGGCTTTTCTGTCACCCGCCTGCCGGGGTTCGCCACCATCGCGGTGGCGGTCTTCGTGCTGCTTTACCTGCCGATCGTGACGCTGGTCATCTATTCCTTCAACACCGGCACCAGCCCCTCGACCTGGGAGGGGTTTTCGCTGCACTGGTATGCGCTGGCCTGGCAGAATTCACAGGTGAAGGACGCGACCGTCGTGTCGCTGGTCGTGGCAAGCTTTGCCGCCGTGATCTCGACGGCCGTGGCGACGATGGCGGCGCTGGGGACGACGCGGCAGAAGGCGTTCCGGGGCCAGACGCTGATCTATGTGATGATCAACCAGCCGCTCATGGTGCCCGAGATCGTCACCGCCGTGGCCTTGCTCCTGGTGTTTGCAGTGGTCCGGCAATGGACGGGATACACCGGGCTTGGCTATCTGATCCTTGCGCATTCGGCCTTCTGCATTCCCTTTGCCTACCTGCCGATCCGGGCGCGGCTGGAAAGCATGGACCTGACGCTGGAAACCGCCGCCGCGGATCTTTACGCCAGCCGTTGGCAGACCTTCCGGCGCGTGACGCTGCCGCTTCTGGCGCCTGCCGTAGCGGCGGGGGCGATGCTGGCTTTCGTCATTTCGCTTGATGACGTCGTCATCACCGAATTCGTCAAGTCGCCCGGGCAGGATACGCTGCCCACCTATATGCTCGGTCAGCTTCGCCGCGCGATGAACCCGGACGTGAACGCCATCTCGACGATGCTCTTGGGCGTCACCCTGGTTCTCCTGAGCCTGTTTTACATGATCACACGAAAGCGGGACTGAACCCGCGAGCCCATCCAACCAAGGAGAGAGAGATGAAAAGACTGCTTCTGGCCACCTCGCTGCTGGCGGCCTCGACCGGGTTTGCCGCCGCCGAGGGTGAGCTGTTCCTTTACAACTGGGGCAACTACACCAGCCCCGATGTGGTGAAGAAGTTCGAGGAGAAATACGGCGTCAAGGTGACGATCACCGACTTCGACAGCAACGACACCGCCTTGGCCAAGGTCGAGGCCGGGGCCTCGGGCTTTGACCTCGTGGTTCCCTCGGCCGGGTTCGTCGACATCTATGCGCAAAAGGGGCTGATCCAGGAACTGGACCTGTCGAAACTGCCCAACCGGAAGAACATCGCCCCCGAGTGGATGGATGTCGAATGGGACAAGGGCCGCAAGTGGTCGATCCCCTATCAGTGGGGATCGACGGGCGTTTCGGTGAACACCAAGGACTATGGCGGCGACATCAATACCTCGGCCATCTTCCTTGATCCGCCGGCGGAATTGCAGGGCAAGATCAACGTGATCCCGGAAATGGGCGATGTCATGGCGCTGGCCACCATGTATTACGGCGGCAAGGTCTGCGACGACAGCCCCGAGGTGATGAAGAAGGTCCGCGACGGGCTGCTGGCCGCGAAGCCCAAGTGGATGTCGATGGATTATTCGACCGTCGAGAAGATGGGCAACCACGACTATGCCGCCACGGTCGACTGGAACGGGTCGGCCATGCGGGCGCGTCTGAAGAACCCGGACGTGGCCTACGGCTATCCGAAAGAGGGCTACGGCCTCTGGATGGACAACGTGGTGCTGCTGAAGGACGCGCGAAACGTCGAGAACGCCTATCTGTTCATGGACTTCATCATGGAACCCGAGAACGCCGCCGGCCTGTCGGCCTTCGCGCGCTACGCGAACGGCATCGCCGGGTCGGACGCCTTCATGCCCGAGGACATGAAGACGGCGCCCGAAATCGTGCCGCCGGCCCAGTTCAAGGAAAATGGTCACTTCGTCACCACATGTTCGGGGAAGGCACTGGAATACCAGACGGCGATCTGGACCGAGTTGCAGAAGTGAATTGTGCCGGCCGGGTCAATGTCCGGCCGGCGATGCGGGGGGCTGTCTGCCCCCCGCGCCCCCCGAGGATATTTGCGCCAAGATGAAGGAGGACAAGCGCTTACCTTCGCAGGTGCAGCATGATATGGGGAGGGTGACGTTTCCCGCGTGAAGGTGAGGGGTCCGATGCACCTGCACAGTGAAAGTCCGAGCGAGATTCCGGCCGGGACTCCGGCCGGCGATCCCTTTGTCGAAAGCGCCGCAGCGGTGCTGGAGCGTCTGCAGTCGGATGGCCGCACGGGGCTTTCCGGGGGCGAGGCACGGGCCCGCCTCGGGCGGTTTGGCCGCAATGAGCTGGCGCAGGCGGCGCCGGTTCCGGGCTGGCGGAAGTTCCTTCTTCAGTTTGCCGATATGCTGGTGATCCTGCTGATGGTCGCGGGGCTGGTGTCCGCGGCGCTCTGGCTTGTCGAGAGGGACTCGGCACTGCCCTATGAGGCCATCGCGATCCTTGCCATCGTGATCCTGAATGCGGTGATGGGCCATTTGCAGCAGTCGCGCGCGGAAGAGGCGGTGGCGGCGCTGAAGCAGATGTCGGCGGCGCAGGCCAGGGTTCTGCGGGACGGAGTCCGGCAAGCGGTTCCGGCGGCGGAGGTGGTCCCGGGCGACATCATCCTGATCGAGGAAGGCGATACCGTTCCCGCCGATGCCCGGCTGATCGCGGTCACGTCCTTGCAGACCGCGGAAGCCGCCCTGACCGGGGAAAGCCTGCCGGTGGCCAAGCAGATCGCGCCCGTCGAGGCGGGGGCGGCCTTGGGGGACCGGTCGAACATGGTCTTCAGCGGCACTTCGGTGACCTATGGGCATGGGCGCGCGGTTGTGACCGCGACCGGGATGCAGACCGAGATGGGCCGTATCGCGGGCCTTCTGGAGGAGGCGAAGGCCGAGGTCACGCCCTTGCAGCGGCAGCTTGACCGGGTGGGGCGGGGGCTTGCGATCATCGTCGTGGGGATCGCGGCGGTGATGATCGGCACGATCCTGATGGTGGCCGAGGTGCGGAGCCTGTCGGCGCTTTTCGACGTCCTGATCCTTGGCGTGGCGCTTGCGGTTGCGGCCGTGCCGGAAGGGCTGCCTGCCGTGGTGACGGCGGTGCTGTCGATCGGGGTGCAGCGCATGGCGCGCCGCAATGCCATCGTGCGGCATCTGGCGGCGGTCGAGACGCTTGGGGCGGCCGATGTCATCGCCTCGGACAAGACCGGGACACTGACGCGCAATGAAATGACGGTGCGCGCGGTGCTGACCGCCTGTGGCCGGGCGAATTTCACCGGCACCGGCTATGCCCCGGAGGGCGAGGTCACCTGTCCGTCCGGCGGCCCGGTGGGGGGTGAGCTTCAGACGCTGGTCCGGCGGGCGCTGATCGTGGCCGAACGCGCCAACAACGCCGTGATCCATGAACGGGACGGGCAATGGCGCGTGCAGGGCGATCCGACCGAGGGCGCGCTGATCGTGGCGGCGCGGAAGGCGGGGCTTGAAGGCGGCGCGATGGACCGGCGCTTCCTCCGCCGGGGCGAGGTGCCGTTTTCGTCCGAGCGCAAGATCATGAGCACGATCCATGAAGACGCGGAACAGGACCGCCTGCTGGCGCTGACCAAGGGCGCGCCGGACGTGCTGCTTGCGCGCTGTTCGCGGGAGATGATCGGCGAGGAGGAGCGCCCCCTGACCGATACGCGCCGGGCCGAGATCCTGGCCCAGAACGAAGCCCTGGCCGCCGAGGCGCTGCGGACCCTGGGCGTGGCCTTCCGCCCGCTGCCCGATGAAGCAGGCTTCGACAGCGGCGTCGAGGAGGATCTGTGTTTCCTTGGCCTCATCGGCATGATCGACCCGCCGCGCCCCGAGGCGCAGGAGGCGGTCGCGCGGGCGAAGGGCGCGGGCATCCGTCCGATCATGATCACCGGCGATCATCCGGTGACGGCGCTGGTGATCGCCACCGAACTTGGCATCGCCACCGGAACCCGCGCCATCACCGGCCACCAGATCGAGGCGATGACCGAGGTCGAGCTTGACCGCGCCGTTGCCGAGGTTTCGGTCTTTGCGCGGGTGAACCCCGAACACAAGCTGCGGATCGTCAAGGCCCTGCAACGCGGCGGCAAGACCGTGGCGATGACCGGCGACGGGGTGAACGACGCGCCGGCGCTGAAGACCGCCGACATCGGCATCGCCATGGGCATCACCGGAACGGACGTTTCGCAAGAGGCCGCCGACATGGTGCTGACCGACGACAACTTCGCCACCATCGTCGCCGCGGTCGAAGTCGGGCGCTCGATCTATTCGAATATCCGCAAGTTCCTGCGCTATCTGCTGTCCTCGAACATCGGCGAGGTGCTGACGATGTTCCTCGGCGTCCTTCTGGCACCGGTCATCGGCCTTGGCACCGGGGCGGACGGCGTGGTGCTGCCGCTTCTGGCGACGCAGATCCTCTGGATCAACCTTGTCACCGATGGCGCGCCTGCGTTGGCGCTGGGGATCGACCCGCCCGATGGGCGCGTCATGGACCGCAAGCCCCGCCCGAAGGCCGAGCCGGTCATCACCGGGCGCATGTGGCGGGGGATCTTCTTTGTCGGCGCGGTCATGGCGGTCGGCACGCTTTATGTGCTGGATGCCGCGCTGCCGGGCGGGCTGGTCGAGGGGACGGGGACCATCGGTTATGCGCAGACGATGGCCTTCACCACGCTGATGCTTTTCCAGCTGTTCAACGCCTTCAACGCCCGATCGGACGAACGAAGCGCCTTTGACGGGCTCTTCCGCAACCGCTGGCTTTGGGGCGCGGTGGGCCTGTCGCTGGGGCTTCATGCGCTGGTGATCTATCTGCCTTTCCTGCAGAAGGCGTTTTCGACCACCGCGCTCAGTGCGGGCGACTGGCTCATCTCTGCGCTGGTTGCCAGTTCGGTCCTGTGGCTCCGCGAAGGGACGAAGCTTTTGGCGCGCAGGCGCGGGGGCTGAATTGGGCGGGCGGGCCCGCCGTCAGACCGCTTCGGGCAGGTCCGACAGCGGGAACAAGGGCAGCGCCACATCCGCGAGCGTGGATCGGTTGAGGTCGGCCAGGAAGGCTTCTTCAGCCGACCTCAGGCGGGCCTTCAACCGGCAGCAATTGGCGACCGTGCAGGTGATGCCTTCGGTGGCGAAGCAATCGACCAGCGGCTGGCCGGTCTGCAACAGCCGCACGACATCCCCCAGCCGGATCTCTGATGGCGGACGTGCCAGCGTCGCGCCGCCGCCGCCGCCGCGCCGGGTGACGACGATGCCGCCTTGCGCCAGCGCCGCCATGATCTTGGTCAGGTGGTTGCGCGACAGCGAAAACTCCTCGGCCAGTTCGGCCGTCGAAAAGGCCCGGTCCGGCGCCGAGGCCATGCGCATCAGCGCGCGCAGTCCGAAATCTGTGAAGGAGGTCAGGCGCATGTGAACTCTGGCTGAAAAGGTATTTACAAACCGTCTTACGATGCCCTAATTGGCATTGCAAATACCAATTCATAGGGTGCCTCCGAATGACCCTCCAGACGTCCCCCGAAGTGATGACCTCGGCCCGGCCTGAAATGACGGCCGACCTGATGGCGCGCACCGGGCTTTCGGACGCGGTCCTGTCGCGGCTTGTGCACGGGTTCTACGACCGGGTGCGCGCTGATCCGATGCTGGGGCCGGTCTTTGACGAACGGATCAAGGACTGGGGGCCGCATCTGGCGCGCATGGTGGAATTCTGGTCCTCGGTCGCGCTGATGACCGGGCGCTACCACGGTGCGCCGATGCCGAAGCATCTGCCGCTGCCGGTCGATCAATCGCATTTCGACCGCTGGCTCGCGCTCTTTCGCCAGACCGCGACCGAGGTCTGCACGCCCGAGGGTGCCGCCTGGGTGATCGAACGGGCCGAACGGATCGCCTTTTCGATCCATGCCAATATCCAAGATGCCCGCAACCGCTATGGCCAAGGGGGCCTGCCGCCGAAGCTGTGACGGCGGAAGGGGCGGGAAGGAAGAAGGGAGAAGCGCGATGAGCCGACCGGAAATCCACCTGCACCGCGTCTACGACACCTCTGAAACCAGTGGCGCCCGGATATTGGTCGACCGGCTCTGGCCGCGCGGGATGGCCAAGGCGCGCCTGCACCTCGATGACTGGATCAAGGAAGTCGCGCCCAGTGACGAGCTGCGCCACCTGCTTCACGACGACCCGACCCGCTGGGCAGAGTTCACCCATCGCTACACCGCCGAACTGGACCGGGCGCCCGATGCCGTGGCACGCTGTCTGGACTGGTGCGATCGCGGCCCGGTGACGCTGATGTTCGCGGCCAGGGACGCCGATCACAACAACGCCGTGGTCCTGCGGGACTACCTCATCGCCCAACAGAAGAAGGAGCGCCGGCACCATGCCCAATGATCCGCGATTGCAGACCCCCCTGTGCAAGCTCTTGGGCATCGAGGTGCCGATCCTGCTGGCGGGGATGGGCGGCGTTTCCCGATCCGGGCTGGTGGCGGCGGTGGCCAACGCCGGGGGCTACGGCATCCTTGGCATGGTGCGCGAAAGCCCGGAATTCATCGGCGCCGAGATTGATGCGGTGCGCGCGGCGACCGACCGGCCCTTTGCGGTGAACCTGATCCCCTCGGCGACGGAGCCGACGCTTTTCGATGCAGAACTGGGGGTCTGTCTGGATCGCAAGGTCCCGGCGCTGAACTATTTCTGGCATGTGGTCCCGAAAGCCATCGCCCGCGCCAAGGCGGCGGGCTGCATGGTGCTGCATCAGGTCGGGTCGCTGGAAGCCGCGATTGCCGCCGAAGGGGCGGGCGCGGATGTGATCATCGTGCAGGGCTTCGAGGCGGGGGGGCATGTCCACGGCTCCACCGGCGCGCTGGTGCTGATCGAGGAAGTGGCGCGGGCGGTGAAGCTGCCCATCGTCGCCTCGGGCGGCTTCGGCACCGGGGCGAGCCTTGTGGCTGCGATGGCCCTGGGGGCGCAAGGCATCCATTGCGGCACGGCGTTCCTCGCTACGAAGGAATCCTTCGCGCATGACTACCACAAGGATCGGGTGGTCGCCGCGCGGGCGGAAGATACCGTCTACACCGATGTCTACGCGCTGAACTGGCCGCCCGACTCGCCGGTGCGGGTGATCCGGAATTCGCTCATCAAGGCGCTGGGCCACAACCTTGTCGGCCACCATCCCGACCGGCTGCCGCGCGAACACATCGCTGAGGACGACGGTCGGAAGCTTCTGAAGTTCAGCACCGATTCCCCGCTCAAGACCACCAGCGGCGATCTGGAGGCGATGGCGCTTTACGCAGGGCAGGGCGCGTCGCTGATCAAGGACGTGCCGACCACGGCCGAACGTATCTCGACAATCATGGCCGAGGCCGGTGAGGCGCTGGCGCGGCTGGATGGCAAATGGGGGACCAACGCATGACGACTGACGACGACCGCCCGGCGCGCGGCTATGCCTCGCCCCCCTGCCTCGCGCATGAGATCGACCCGACCTATTTCGACCCTCTGGCCGTCGATCCCGAACAGGCGCAGGACGTGGCGCGCTGGCGGAAGGCCGAACGGGTGCGACTGCTTGAAGAACGCGCGAACCTGCCCGTCGCCACCCGGCAGGAGGCCGCGCAAGCGATTGCGGTGGCGCTGGACAGGTTTCTGGGTGAAAGGTTCGACAGCCTGGAAGGGCTGACCATTTCGGCCTGGTGGCCGATCAAGGCCGAACTCGACCTGCGCTTCTGGCTGGCGGGTCTGGCAGATCGCGGCGCGCGCGGGGCGCTGCCCCTGGTGGTGGAAAAGGGCAGGCCGCTGGGCTTCCGGCCCTGGGGCACCGGCACGAAGATGGAGCGCGGCTTCTGGAACATCCCGGTCCCGGCCGAGGGCGATTATGTCGCCCCCGACATCACCCTGTCGCCGGTCGTCGGCTGGGACAAGGGATGTTACCGGCTGGGCTACGGCGGCGGTTACTTCGACCGGACGCTGGCCGCCGCCTCGCCCAAGCCGCTGGCCATCGGGATCGGCCTGCAGATTGCCGAAATCAAGACGATCTATCCGCAGCCGCATGACATTCCGATGGCTGCGATCATTACCGAAGAAGGGCTCCAGCGGGTGCGGGAATGACGATAACGACCAATCAACGGATCAAGGCCTGGACCGGCCCCGCGATCCTCAGCTTCGGGTTCCGGCCCTTCTTCCTTCTGGCCGGGATCTGGGCGGCGCTGGCGATGGTGCTGTGGATCGGGATGCTGAGCGGCGGTTTCGCCTTGCCGACCTTCTTCGATCCGATTTCCTGGCACGCGCATGAGATGATCTTTGGCTACCTGGGCGCGGTGATCGCCGGGTTCCTGATGACCGCCATCCCGAACTGGACGGGGCGGATGCCGATTGTCGGCTGGCCGCTTGCCGGGCTGGTGGGCCTTTGGCTGGCGGGTCGGGTGGCGGTGGCGATCTCGGTCGGGGCACCGGGTCTGGCGGCGGCGGTCGATCTGGCCTTCCCCGTGGTTCTGGTGGCGGCGCTCGGGCGTGAAATCGCGGCGGGCAAGAACTGGCGCAACCTTCCGGTGGTGGGGCTGGTGGCGCTGTTCACGCTGGCGAACCTGCTGTTCCATCTTGAGGCGATGCAGGGCGGCTACCCCGCGCAGGGCGTCGGCCTGCGGATCGCGCTGGCGGCGGCGATCACGCTTGTGTCGCTGATCGGGGGGCGCGTGGTTCCAAGCTTTACCCGCAACTGGCTGGTCCAGCGCCGGTCGGAACAGCTGCCGATCCCCTTCAGCAAGGGGGACAAGATCGTCATGGCGATCGGGATCGTGGCGCTGCTTCTGTGGATCTTCGCGCCGGCAGAGCCGCTTGTGGGCGTCGCTCTGGCCGCCGCCGGGATCGCGCATTTCTGGCGGCTTCTGCGCTGGGCGGGCCGCCATACCGGAGCCGAGGCGCTGGTCTGGGTGCTGCATGTGGGATATGCCTTCGTGCCCCTGGGCTTTCTGGCCATGGCGGCGGCGGCCTTTGGCTGGATCCAGGCGGCGGCGGGCCAGCATCTCTGGATGGCCGGGGCCATCGGGCTCATGACGCTGGCGATCATGACCCGGGCAAGCCTCGGGCACACCGGGCGCACCCTGACGGCCTCGGGCGGCACGACCGCGATTTATCTGGCGCTGATCGCTTCGGTGCTGGCGCGGCTGGCTTACGGCATCTGGGGGATCATGTGGCTCGTGCATCTGGCGGGCGGGCTCTGG
The DNA here is from genome assembly GCA_002440945.1 of Rhodobacteraceae bacterium UBA6236. The sequence continues at coordinate 10,718 of DJWG01000050.1, forward strand.
ATCCTGGCCTTCGGCGGCTTTGCGGTGGTCTACTGGCCGGTGCTGGTGCGGCCCCGGATCGCCAAGAAGGCGGTGTCGGGCCAGCGGTCGTAAGGCCCTTGCTGCCGGGTCTGGGCGATTGCCAGACGCGGCAGCTTTGCTAGTCTGGCAGGGATGACGCCCGGCAGGTCCGCCGGAGCACAAAGGCGAAAGGACCAGCGCCATTCCCGAGCTTGAGCCGCCCGTGGCGGAGATCATCGCCCGGATCGGGCAAGATATGTCCGCCCGCGACGACCGGGGCGCGGTCGCGCGCTATATCCCGGAACTGGCCCGCGTCGATCCCCGGCACTTCGGCATGGCGGTGGTGCTGGCGGACGGGCGCGAATTCACCTCCGGCGATGCCGAGGTTCCGTTTTCGATCCAGTCGATCTCCAAGGTCTTCATGCTGGCGCTGGCTTTGGGAAAACTGGGCGACACGCTCTGGAACCGGGTGGGGCGCGAACCTTCAGGGCAGGCATTCAATTCGATCCTGCAACTCGAACATGAACGCGGCCGCCCCCGGAACCCCTTCATCAACGCCGGCGCCATCGTCACCACCGATGCGGTGCTGGACGGCAGCACCCCGCGCGAGGCGCTGGGATCGCTTCTGCGCTTCGTGCGCGAAGCGGCGGGGGATGACGCGATCCACATCAACGAGGATGTGGCGCGGTCGGAACGCGAAACCGGGCATCTGAACTATGCGCTGGCGCATTTCATGCAGGCCCACGGCAATCTGCGCCATGACCCGGACCTGACGCTTGGCACCTATTTCCACCAATGCGCGGTCGAGATGACCTGCCGCCAACTGGCGCGAAGCGGGCGGTTCCTCATGAACGCGCCGGGGGCGCCGAGGATGGTTTCGCCGGTGCGGGTGCGGCGGATCAATGCGCTGATGCTGACCTGCGGGCATTACGATGCCTCGGGCGATTTCGCCTATCGCGTGGGTCTGCCCGCCAAAAGCGGCGTCGGCGGCGGGATACTGGCCATCGCCCCCGGTCGCGCCTCGATCGCCGTCTGGTCGCCGGGGTTGTCGGCGCAGGGAAATTCGCTGCTTGGAACCGAGGCCATCGAGAAACTGGCCCGCCAGACCGGCTGGTCGATCTTTGGGTGAAGCTGCGCAGGGGGCAGCGGCCCCCCGCGCGCGTCCTGTCATGCCGAGGCCGCGCGGTCGCCCTGGCTGCCGGTTGCTGCATCGGGCGTCACCGCGATGACCGTCAGTTGCCGCGTCTCGCCGGTGGTGGTTTCCCAGTCGAAGGTCGCGCCCTCACGCAGACCCAGAAGCGCCACGCCAATCGGCGTCATGACCGAGATGCGGCCCGCCGAGATGTCGGCATCTTCGGGAAACACCAGCGTCACGGTGCGTTCCTTGCCGGTCGTCTCGTCCCGGTAGGTGGCGAAGTTGCCGATAGTCACCACATCGGCAGGCACCTTGGCGGCGGCCACCCGCTGGGCGCGGGACAGTTCGGTCAGCAGGCGGTCGGCCAGATCGGGGCTGCGTTTCAGCGCGCCCTCGGCGATCTTTTCCAGATGTTCGACGTGGTCTTCGTTGATGAAGATGCGGGGGGCGGCTGGTTTTCTGGCCATCGTGGTCCTCGGAGGTGGTATCGGGATATGACGCAAGCCTGCGCCTGGAAAACATTCGGGAAAGATCGAAAGCGGGGGATCGCGGAGGGGCGCCTCTGGCCCTTCGGGCAGCGGCTTCAGGCCCCTGCCCGGGGCAGGAAGCGCATCAGCAGCGAACCGGCATGGATGCGGAACCTGCGCAGTGGGGCGAAAGCGATCATCAGGTGAAGGTAGGGACGACCGCTCGCCAAGTCAATCGGCGCGGGAAAGGAGCGTCGCACCTCGCGTGATCACATCCGCGCCCACCGAAACGAAATCGTGACCCCAAGGGGGAATAGCAGCGCCGTCCTGCACAAAGCGCGGTCTTTCCGTCGCAGAACTTTCATGCTAGCGCGACCCGACAGGACCCGTGCGCCAAGGGGGATCGGCGCCGGGAGGCGCGCCAAAGACGCTCGGCGCGGCTGGGGGATCAGGAGGTTTCCATGGTGGCAGGCAACATGCGGGCAGAGCTTGCAAGGCATTACGACCTTGAGCCCTCCCTGAAGGCGGCGGAGGCCACCGCCGAGATCCACGCGCGGCTTGCGCGGGTGATGCCCTTTGCGGACTGGGCGCGCCATGCGCCCTATGTGCTGGCGATCAACCGGCTCAAGCGCGACCGCAATGCCGTGATCCTTGCCCACAACTATATGACCCCCGACATTTTCCACGGGGTGGCCGACGTGGTGGGCGACAGCCTGCAACTGGCGATCAAGGCCAGCGAGGTCGAAGCCGATGTGATCGTGCAGGGCGGCGTGCATTTCATGGCCGAGACGTCGAAGATCCTGAACCCGTCCAAAACCGTGCTGATGCCCGACATGGAAGCCGGGTGCAGCCTTGCGGAATCGATCACGCCCGAAGGCATTGCCGAAATGCGCGCCCGCTATCCCGGCGCGCCGGTGGTGAGCTACGTCAACACGACCGCCGCGGTGAAGGCGGCGTCGGACGTGTGCTGCACCTCGTCGAACGCCGCGCAGATCGTCGCCGCGATGGAAAGCGACACCGTCATCATGACGCCGGACCAGTACCTCGCGCAGAACGTCGCGCGGCAGGTGCCGCAGAAGCGGGTCGTCTGGTGGGCGGGGGCCTGCATCGTCCATGAACGCTTCACCGCCGGCGACCTGCGCGAATTTCGCCAGTATCAGCCCGATACGGTGATCATTGCCCACCCGGAATGCCCGCCCGATGTGGTGAACGAGGCCGATTTCTCGGGCTCCACCTCCGGCATCATCGACTATGTGAGCAAGCATCGCCCCGCGAAGGCGATGCTTGTCACCGAATGTTCGATGGCCTCGAACATCGCCGATGCGCTGCCCGAGGTCGAATTCGTCGGCCCCTGCAACATGTGCCCCTACATGAAGATGATCACGCTGGAAAAGATCCTCTGGTCGCTCCACACCATGACAACGGCGGTCGAGGTCGATCCGAGCGTCGCCGAAGGCGCGCGGCGGGCGGTGCAGCGGATGATCGATCTGTCGCGCAAGGCGGCGAAGTGAGCGTGCCTGGGAAATGCGTGCCGGGCGAAAGTGCGGCAGGGAAAAGCGCGGCTGGGGCAAGCGCGGCGATCGAAACCGGCCGCGTGATCATCGTCGGCGCGGGGATCGGCGCGCTTCACGCGGCGCTGGAACTGGCGCCGCGCCCGGTCCTGGTGATTTCGCCCGAGGTGCTTGGCGGGGGCGCGTCGTCGGCCTGGGCGCAGGGCGGGGTCGCGGCGGCGATGGCCGCCAATGACAGCGCCGAGGATCACGCGCAGGACACGATGCGGGCCGGGGCGGGGACCGTCGATCCTGACGTGGCGCGGATGGTGACGGCGGCGGCCCGGGCGCAGATCTTCGAACTGACAGACCTTGGCACCCCCTTCGACCGCGACGCGCAAGGCGGCTATGTCCTGTCGCGCGAGGCGGCCCATGCCCGCGCGCGCGTCGTGCGCGTCAAGGGCGACCAGGCGGGGCGAGAGATCATGCAGGCGCTGATTGCCGCCGTGCGGGCCACGCCTTCGGTGCAGGTGGCCGAAGGGGTCATGGCTTCGGGGCTTGAGGTCCGGGGGGATGCCGTCACCGGCGTCTGGCTTGAACGCGCCGATGCGCCTTCGGGCCGGGTGCTGGTGCGGGGCGCGGCGGTGCTGCTGGCGGGCGGTGGCTCTGGCGGGCTTTATGCGGTGACGACGAATCCGCCGCGCATCCGGGGCCAGGTGATCGGCATGGCGGCGCGGGCGGGCGCGATGATTGCCGATGCCGAATTCGTGCAGTTCCACCCTACCGCCATCGCCTCGGGCGAAGACCCTGCGCCGCTGGCGACCGAAGCCTTGCGGGGCGAAGGCGCGGTGCTGGTCAACGCGGCAGGCGAACGCTTCATGCTGGCGGTGCATCCCAACGCCGAACTGGCGCCCCGCGATATCGTCGCCCGCGCGATCTTTGCCGAAACGCAGGCCGGGCGGCGCCCGATGCTGGATACCCGCGCCGTGCTGGGGGCCGAGATCGTCAGCCGCTTCCCGGCCGTGACCGCCGCCTGCCGCCGCGCCGGGATCGACCCGGTCAGCGATCCCATCCCGGTTGCCGCGGCGGCGCACTACCACATGGGCGGCATCGACACCCGGACCGATGGCCGCGCCAGCCTGACCGGGCTTTGGGTCTGCGGCGAGGCCTCATCGACCGGGCTTCATGGCGCGAACCGGCTGGCCTCGAACGGGCTTCTGGAGGCGCTGGTTTTCGCCCGGATCTGCGCGCGCGACATCGCCGGGGGTTTGGGGACGCCGAAAGATACCCCGCCCGTGGTGCTGGAGTTTCCCAGTGACGGCGGCGCGCCGGACCCCGCCCTGGTCGCGGACCTTCGTCGCCTGATGACCGATCATGTCGGCGTTGTCCGCGATGCCGCCGGCCTTCGTCGGGCGCTGGCGGGGATCGCCCGGATCGAGGCGCGGGGTGGGGAAAGCGAAAACCTTCACAACATGACCGCCACCGCGACGCTGATCGCCGCCGCGGCGCTGATGCGGCAGGAAAGCCGGGGCGGGCATTTCCGCACGGATTTCCCCGCACCCGATCCGGCGCAGGCCAAGCGCAGCCACATGACCCTGACCGAGGCCCTGCGCATCCGCAGCCTTTGTGAAACGGAAAATCCCTGATGCAAAACGCGATGCTTCCCGACCTGCTTCTGGAACCCCTGGTCCGCGCCGCACTGACCGAGGATCTTGCCCCGATGGGCGACGCGACCAGCCGCGCGGTGATCCCGGCGGGGCTTGAGTGGACGGCGGTGATGAATGCCCGCGAAACCGGGGTCGTTTCCGGCCTGTCGCTTGCAGCGATGGCGTTCCGGCTGGTGGACCCCGCCCTGAAGGTCGAGCCGCTGGCCCGCGATGGCGATGCTTGCGCGCCCGGGCAGGCCCTGATGCGGATCACGGGGGCTGCGGCCTCGATCCTGATGGGGGAACGCGTCGCGCTGAATTTCGCGGGCAGGCTTTCAGGCATCGCTACGCAGACGGCGGCCTTTGTTGCGCAGACGAAAGGCACCAAGGCGCGGATCACCTGCACCCGCAAGACCACGCCGGGGCTGAGGGTGGTCGAAAAACTGGCCGTCCTGCATGGCGGCGGGTCGAACCACCGCTACGGGCTGTCGGATGCGATCCTGATCAAGGACAACCACATCGCCGCCGCGGGGGGCGTGGCCGCGGTGCTGCGCGCCGCCAGCGCGGCACGGTCGCACATGATGCGGGTCGAGATCGAGGTCGACCGGCTGGACCAGCTGGCCGAGGTGCTGGCAATCGGCGGCGCCGATGTCGTGCTTCTGGACAACATGGACAGCGCGACCCTGCGTGAGGCGGTGGCGATGGTCGCGGGCCGGATGGTCACGGAAGCCTCGGGCAACATGGCGCTTGGGCGTATTGCCGAAGTGGCGGCGACCGGGGTCGATTACATTTCGGCGGGCGCGCTCACGCATTCGGCGCGGACACTTGATCTGGGGCTGGACGCCTGACCGGGGCAGGGCGCTATTTCCGCCCACCGGCCGGAACATCTGGACATTCTGCGCCGCAGCTATGCTAGCCTGCCGTTGTTGCGGTGCAGCATTGATTCCCCCGCCTTGACGCTGGTCAAGGCACGGCACCGCAGGGTCAGACTAAAATCTGCATGTTTTCATCCGGTCCGCCACCCGGACGCATACGAAAGGAAGCTCCGATGAGCCAACCAGAGACCGAGAACTTCAGCCTTCGTTTCGATCCGGCCCGTGCGGGGGACATGCTTACCGGGGTCGTGCGCGCGCAGGCGCGGATGATGGACGCCATTCTGCGCCAGAACATCGAAACCCTGGATTTCCTCAAGACCCGCTATGAAAAGGACCGCCAGATGCTTGCGGACCTGTCGAAGGCGACGGATGCGACCGCGATGATGACGGTCTGGTCGGCCTTCTGGTCGCGCGCCATGTCGGATTACACCAACGAGGCGGGCACGCTCAGCTCTTTCGCGGCGGCCACGACCGAGCAGTTCATCGAAGGTCTGAAGGACGAGGCCCAGGCGATGGCGGGCGGAGCCTCGCGCCCGAAGCCCTGATGACCCGGAAACCTGCCACAAGAACGCGTCCCGCCAAGACGGCGGGCGCGCCCGGAAAGGGGGGCGCGCTGGTCCCCGTTTCCGCGCCTGCCGCCAAAGAGGATGAGGCCGCACTGCGCAAGGCGGCGGCCGAAGCGGCGTTCCAGAACCTTGACCGACATGTCCACGCGATGCTGGGCTCTGCCGTTGGCGGGCTTTCGGTGGTGGGGTTGGCGCAGGCCTGGGGCGACTGGGCCACGCATCTGGCGCTGTCGCCGGGCAAGCAGATGGAACTGGTCTGGAAGGGCTGGCGCAAATGGAACCGGCTCACGCAATCCATGTGGTCGGGGGTCGGGGGCGAGGATCCCGAAGCCTCGATCGAGCCCTTGCCGCACGACCGCCGCTTTGCAAGCCCCGGCTGGCAGCGGATGCCCTACAGCGCGCTCTATCAGTCGTTCCTTCTGACCCAGCAGTGGTGGCACAATGCCACGACCGGCATTCCCGGCGTCAGCCGCGAAAACGAACGGCTGGTCGAATTCTATAGCCGGCAGTTTCTGGACATGCTGTCGCCGTCGAACTTCCTGGCCACCAACCCGGACCTGATGGACCGGACGATGAAGGAAGGCGGGCAGAACCTTGTCCGGGGGATGCAGGCCTTCGCCAATGACGCGGGCCGGATGCTTTCGGGCGATACCGCGCCGCGGCCGCTTGGCTTCCTGCCGGGGAAGGACGTGGCGGTCACGCCGGGGAAGGTTGTCTATGAAAACCGGCTGGTGGAGCTGATCCAGTATGCGCCGACGACCGAGCAGGTGCAGGCGGTGCCGATCCTGATCGTGCCCGCCTGGATCATGAAATACTACATCTTTGATCTTTCGCCCGAAAACTCGTTGATCCGCTGGCTGGTCGGGCAGGGGTTCACGGTCTTCTGCCTGTCCTGGAAGAACCCCGATGAGGGCGACCGCGACCTGGGGATGGACGACTACCGCGAACTTGGCGTGATGGCGGGCCTTGATGCGGTCTGCGCGATCACCGGGGCGCCTGCGGTCCATGGGGTCGGCTACTGTCTGGGCGGCACGCTGCTGACCGTGGCCGCGGCCGCGATGGCGCGCGACGGCGATCCGCGTCTGGAGACAGTGTCGCTTTTGGCGGCGCAGGTCGATTTTTCGCAGGCGGGCGAGCTTTCGATGTTCACCAGCGAACCGCAGATCGCGCTTCTGGAAGACATCATGTGGCGCGACGGCTATCTGGACCAGCGCCGGATGGCGGGGGCGTTCAACATGCTCCGTTCGCAGGATCTGATCTGGTCGCGGGTGACGAAGGCCTATCTGGAGGGCGAGATCGACCGCCCGAACGATCTGGGCAGCTGGAGCATGGATGCCACCCGGATGCCCTACCGGATGCATTCCGAATATCTTCGCCGGCTTTTTCTGAACAATGACCTGTCCGAAGGCCGCTTTGATGCCGGTGGCGCGCCGGTCTATCCGGCGGACATCCGGCCGCCGGTCTTTGCGGTGGCGACCGAACGCGACCACATCGCCCCTTGGAAATCGGTCTACAAGCTGTCCTACATGGTGCATGGCGATCTGACTTTCGCGCTGGTCTCGGGCGGGCACAACACCGGCATCGTGGCGCCGCCGGGCAGCGAAAAGGCGGCATTCCGGCTTTTGGAACATGGTCCGGGGTCGAACCACCTCGATCCCGACGCCTGGGCGCGATCGGTCGCGCCAACCCCCGGGTCCTGGTGGCTGGCGCTGCGCGACTGGCTGTTGCGGCAGTCGGACGCCCCGACTGCCCCGCCACCGCTTGGCCGGGCCGAAGCGGGGTATCCGGCGCTCCGCGAGGCGCCGGGCAAGCATGTGATGATGCGCTGACATTGCCGCCCCGGACAGCCTGCCGCCGTGCCAGACGGTGAAACGCCCTTGCATGGGGAAGCGAATGGCCCAATATGGTACGCGAGTGTACTGATCTTGCGGCCTGCCGCCGGGCGCCGCCACGCCAAGGAACATCGACATGAAGGATCTGAACCCCACTGGACTGTTGCTTTGGGACGATTTCGCGCCCGGACAGTCCTGGACTTTCGGGGATTATGCCGTGACCGAAGCCGAAATCATCGACTTTGCCAACCGATACGATCCGCTGCCGATGCATCTGGACCGCGACCGCGCGCGGGATACGCCGCTGGGTATTTTCTGTGCCAGCGGCATCCATACCTTTGCGATTGGTCAAAGGCTGCTGGTGGACAACCTCTACATCCGCTGTCGGCTGATCGCGGGGGGGCAGATGAAGCATTTCCGCATGCATCGCCCGGTAGAGCCCGGCGACCGGCTGTCGATGAAGATCGACGTCCTCGCTACCACCCCGCACAGCCGGCGCCCTGACGCGGGCTGGATCGACTTCTGGATCGAGACACGGGGCACCGGCGGCGATACGGTGCTGGAATACGAGGTGCGGGTGCTGTTCGGCCGCGCGCTGCCCGAGGCGGCCCCCGTCAACCAGGGCTCGCCCGCCTCCTGACACCCTGACTGTCCGGTGCCGGCAAACCGCGCAAATCGGCATTGACGCCGTGGCCGGTTGCGCGACACTCGGGGCGTCGGAACGCGAGGCGGCATCCGCGGCCGGACATGGACAAAGGGGCAAAGAGCAAGTTGCGCGAACATCGCCACCAGCGTTTCGTGATCGCCGCGGCCCTTGCCGCGCTTGGCGGGGCAGGGCTCTGGCTGGGTGGGGTGGTCACATCGCTTCCGCCCTTGGTGCTGATCGTCGTCGACGTGTTTTCGACGCTTTATCTGCTTTTGATGCTGGCGCAGGCCGCGCGGCTGACCCCTGACGATCTGCGCCGCCACGCCGCCGAGGCGGACGAGGGCATACCGCTGATCGTGCTGATCGCGGTCGGCATCGTCGCCACCAGCCTGACCGCGATCTTTCTGGTGCTGAGCGCGCCGGGCGGCGGTGCGGGCGGGGGCGCCCTGTCGCTGGGCAGCATTCCCCTGGGCTGGGCCATGCTCCACACGGTTTTCGCCTTTCACTACGCAGGGGTCTTCTACGCCCCCGCCGATGCCGATCACGGGGATGCGGGCGGTATCGCCTTCCCGGAAACCGGCGAACCGGGCGTGTGGGATTTCCTGTATTTCTCTTTCGTCATCGGGATGACGGCGCAGGTGTCCGATGCCACAGTTTCGCAGACCGGGATGCGCCGGCTGGTGCTTGCCCATTCGGTGCTGGCCTTCTTCTACAACACCGTGATCCTGGCGCTGGCCGTCAATGCGGCCATCAACCTTGGCCACTGATCAGGGCGCGACATTGACCATCTGGCGCAGAAGGCCGGTTTCGCTGTCGTAGATCAGGATCTGGCCGCGATCCGTCACCACCGCAACCCATCCCTTGCCCATCGTCACCGCCTCGGCCCGGGCGCCATCGGGCAGGGCGATCTCTGCCGGCAGAAGTGGCGCGGGGGCGGGTGCGTTCAGGCGGATGACAAGCAGTGCCACAATCGTTATGAGGCCGAGGATCATCGTCACCATCAGCACGGTGACCAGGGTTTTCAGAAAGCGCAGCTCGGGCGGCAAGGGGCCTGTCGAGGCTGCCGGAGCGTCATTCATGTCGGACATCCCGCCCATCCTCGTCACCATCGGGGAAAACCCGCCTGGCCGCCTTGATAAGGCGCTGGCCCGCGATGTGCCAGAGGAAGCGGCGCTGTCGCGGTCACGCCTTGCGCGGCTTATCGCGGACGGCGCGGTCCTGCACGAAGGGGTCGCGGTCACCGACCTGAAGGCGAAGGTGGCGACAGGCGAGGTCTATGCCATCCACCCCGGCGCGCCCGAGGATGTGGAAACGGTGGCCGAGGCGATCCCGCTCAGCGTGGTCTGGGAAGACGAAGACCTGATCGTCATCGACAAACCGGCGGGCATGGTCGTCCATCCGGCGCCGGGGTCTTATTCCGGCACGCTGGTCAACGCGCTGCTGCATCATTGCGGCGACAGCCTTTCGGGGATCGGCGGCGAGAAGCGGCCGGGGATCGTGCATCGGATCGACAAGGATACATCCGGTCTTCTGGTGGTGGCGAAGTCCGACCGCGCCCATCACGGACTTGCCGCCCAGTTCGAGGCCCATACCGTCGCCCGGCGGTATCTGGCGGTGGTCTACGGCCTGCCCGAAGCCTCGGACCCGCGCCTGCATGGCGTTCGGGGGCTCACGTTCGAGCCGCAGGGCGTGGTGCGGATCGGCACCCACATCGCCCGCCATCGCACCGACCGGCAGCGGCAGGCGGTGACGGATCACGGCGGCCGCCATGCGGTGACGCGCTTCCGGGTGCTGGGCTGGTTCGGCACCCCCCCGGCGGCGAGCCTTGTGGAATGCTGGCTGGAAACCGGACGCACCCACCAGATCCGCGTCCACCTGACCCATGCCGGTCATTCGCTGATCGGCGATCCGGTTTATGGCGGGCGCCGGAAGCTTTCTCCGGCCGCCGTGGGCGAAGCGGGCGTCGCCGCCGCCGCCGCCTTCCCGCGACAGGCGCTCCATGCCGCGTCGCTGGGGTTTGAACATCCCGTCACGGGTGGATGGCTGGAGTTCGAAAGCCCGCTTCCCGCCGACATGGAGGCGCTGATTGCCGCTTTGGACAGCGGCCCCGGTCACGCCGCCTGACAAGCCCGTGAGTCTTCGTCACATTCCAATAAAACCATATGTGCAACTTTTCACAGTCGTTTAACGTTATGATGCTGAAAAGCGCACTTGATGTCCGGTGGGTCCGCTCCCACCTTTGCAGGCCCTGTCGGACTTCGGCAGGGCAGAAGGGGGTCAGATGACGACTTATACCAACCTTCCGGCGCCCAGCCCCGAACAGGGGCTGAACCGTTACCTGCAGGAAATCAGGAAATTTCCCCTGCTGGAGCCGGAAGAAGAATACATGCTGGCCAAACGCTGGGCCGATCATCAGGATTCGGCCGCCGCGCACAAGCTGGTGACGTCGCACCTGCGTCTGGCGGCCAAGATCGCCATGGGCTACCGCGGCTACGGGCTGCCGCAGGCCGAGGTGATTTCCGAAGCGAACGTCGGCCTCATGCAGGCGGTGAAGCGGTTCGATCCGGAACGCGGCTTCCGGCTGGCCACCTATGCGATGTGGTGGATCCGCGCCTCGATCCAGGAATATATCCTGCGGTCCTGGAGCCTTGTGAAGCTTGGCACGACCTCGGCCCAGAAGAAGCTGTTCTTCAACCTGCGGAAAGCCAAGGCCAAGATCGGCGCGCTGGAGGAGGGCGACCTGCGCCCCGAAAACGTCGCCCAGATCGCCAAGGATCTGAACGTCACCGAGGAGGAGGTCATTTCGATGAACCGCCGCCTGTCGGGGGCGGATGCGTCGCTGAACGCGCAGATCGGGTCCGAGGGCGAAGGCACGGCGCAATGGCAGGACTGGCTTGAGGACGAAGATGCCGACCAGGCCGGCGCCTATGAGGCCGCCGACGAGCTTTCGGCGCGTCGCGACATGTTGATGCGGGCGATGGATACGCTGAACGACCGCGAAAAGGACATCCTGATCCAGCGCAGGCTTCAGGACGATCCGGTGACGCTGGAAGATCTTTCGACGCGCTACGAGGTCAGCCGCGAACGCATCCGCCAGATCGAGGTGCGGGCCTTCGAAAAGCTTCAGAACCGGATGCGGGAACTGGCCCGCGAAAAGGGTATGTTGATCCCCGTCTGATCCGGGACTTCGGGCGCGCTTCAAGGCGCGCCCTGCAAGTTATTGACCCGTCAATCAAAAACGACCTTTTGAAGCGGGATTGCGACAAGGCGGTTGCCAGCGGGCGATGTCATCGCTAACCAAACCTCGAACCGACTCGGGAACAGGATAACAACGATGACCATGCTCGGCACCTTCCTCAAGCCGATGCACCGCGAAGGCTATCGGTTCGTAGGCGCCTTCGCGGCCATTACCGCGATCCTTTTCCTGATCTGGGAACCGCTGGGCTGGATCGGAGTCGGGCTGACGGTCTGGTGCTACTACTTCTTTCGCGATCCGAAACGCGTGGTGCCGGTCGATGACGCGCTGATCGTCAGCCCCGCCGATGGCATGGTCTCGCTGATCCAGGCGGTCGTGCCGCCGGCCGAGCTTGGCCTTGGCGACCAGCCGATGACCCGCGTCAGCGTGTTCATGAGCGTTTTCAACTGCCATGTGAACCGGATGCCCGCGTCGGGCCGGATCACGGCGGTGGCCTACCGTCCGGGCAAGTTCTTCAACGCCTCGCTCGACAAGGCCAGCACCGATAACGAACGCAATGGCCTTGCGATCGAACTGGCCGATGGCCGCAAGATCGGCGTGGTCCAGATCGCCGGGTTGGTGGCGCGGCGGATCGTCTGCTTCGTGGAGCCGGGCGTGAAGCTTGACCGCGGCGAACGGTTCGGCCTGATCCGCTTCGGCTCGCGGCTTGACGTCTACCTCCCCGACGGTGTGGCGCCGCTGGTGGCGCTGGGACAGACCATGGTCGCGGGCGAGACGGTGATCGCCGACCTCACGCGGCAGGGTGAACCGGCGCGCGCCGGGCGGATGGTCTGATGCCGCGATTTCCGGGCCGTCGTCCCAGGGCGGAAGTGCCGCTCGTTTCGCTGATCCCCAATGCCATCACCCTGATCGCGATCGGCGCCGGTCTGACGGCGGTGCGTGCCGCGATCCACGGCAACGTCACCGTCGCGGTGGGGCTGATCGTCCTCGCGGCGGCGCTCGACGCCATCGACGGGCGTCTGGCGCGGATGCTGAACAGCGAAAGCGCCATCGGGGCCGAACTGGATTCGCTGGCCGATTTCTTCAATTTCGGCGTCGTGCCGGGGCTGGTTCTGTATCTTTGGGGGTTGCAGGACGAACGCGACGTGGGCTGGGCGGCGGTGCTGGTCTATGCGATCTGCTGCGCGCTGAGGCTCGCGCGCTTCAACGTGGGCGCGAAGTCCGAGGCCGGGTCCGATCCGTCGTTCTTCACCGGAGTCCCTGCGCCGATGGGGGCGCTTCTGGTCATGCTGCCGATCTATTTCAGCGCCGCCTGGCCCGATCCGATCCGCCCGCACGGCGTGGCGATCAGCCTGTACATGGCGGCGGTCGGCGCGATGATGGTGTCGACCCTGCCGACATGGTCGACGAAGAAGATGACCATCTACGCCGATCATGCCCGGCTTGCCCTGGCGGCCGGCGCGGTCGTGGCGGCGGCGCTGTTTACCTACCCTTGGATTACACTTGTCGTTCTGGTGGTGGCCTACATCGCCAGCCTGCCTTTTGCCTTGCGGGCCTATCGGCGTCGCATCCCTGTCCCGAACCCCTCCGAGGAGAAGCCGGATGAAGCCTGAGGCCGTCGAAGCCGTTTATGCCCGCTGGGCGCCGATCTATGATCGCACCTTCGGGGCGATCACCAATGGTGGACGCCGGCGCGCCACCGATTACATCAACGCGCGGGGCGGACGGCTTCTTGAGGTCGGCGTGGGCACCGGTCTGGCGCTGCCGCGTTACAGCCCGGCTCTGTCGGTCAGCGGGGTGGATTACAGCCCCGAGATGCTGGCCAAGGCGCAGGCCAAAGTCGATGAACTGGGTCTGGGCCATGTCGATCTGTCGCGGATGGACGCCCGGGCGCTCGACTTCCCTGACAACCATTTCGATACCGTGGCCGCGATGCATATCGTTTCCGTGGTGCCCGAGCCGGAAAAGGTCGTGGCCGAAATGGCGCGGGTCTGCAAACCGGGTGGCGAGGTGGTGATCGTCAACCACTTCTCGCGCGACAAGGGCGCGCTGGCGATGCTGGAACGTCTTGCGGCGCCTTTGGAAAACATGCTGGGCTGGCATTCGGATTTCCCGATGGACCGGGTGCTGGGAACGTCCTGCCTGTCCGTGGTGTCCGAGGACCGCTTTCCGCCCTTGGGGATGATGACCTGCCTCGTGCTGCGCAAGGATGCCGGGGCCGGCCGCCTGTCCTGAGCGATTGCCAAGCCCTGTCGCCGTGTCTTAGCCTGCCGGCCGGTCTGGACAGGGAAGGGCGGTGCGATGAAACCAGTGAACTGGGGCATTCTTGGCGCGGCGAAATTCGCCCGCGACCACATGGCCCGCGCCATCCACGAAGCGGAAGGGGCGCGGTTCCAGGCGCTTGCGACCTCGGACCCGGCGAAGGCCGAGCCCTTCCGCGCCTTCGCGCCGGATCTGGTGGTGCATTCCAGCTACGAGGCGCTTCTGGCCGATCCGTCGGTCGAGGCGGTCTATATCCCGCTGCCGAACACGCTCCATGTCGAATGGACGCTGAAGGCCATCGCGGCGGGCAAGCATGTGCTGACGGAAAAGCCCATCGCCATGCAGGCCGACCAGATCGACGCGCTGATCGCGGCGCGGGATGCGTCGGGCCTTCTGGTCGCCGAAGCCTTCATGATCGTCCACCACCCTCAATGGGCGCGGGCGCGGCAACTGGTGGCTGAAGGCGCCATCGGCCCGATCCTGCATGCCGATGCGGCCTTCAGCTACGACAACCGCGCCGACCCCGGCAATATCCGCAACCGCCCCGAAACCGGTGGCGGCTCGATCCCCGATATCGGCGTCTATGCCTATGGATCAGTCCGCTATGTCACGGGCGCCGAACCCGTGCGCGTGCGGTCGCGGATCATCCGCGAAAACGGCGTCGATGTCTTTGCGCAGGTGCTGGCCGACATGGAAGGCCCGGGCGGGGCCTTCACCTATGGCGCCATGACATCCATGCGCCTGCCGCCCCGGCAGGAGGTGACGGTTCAGGGCCGGGACGGCTTCATCCGCATGACAGGCCCCTTCAACGCCGGGCTTTACGCCGAGGCGCAGCTGCACATGATCCGCCCCGGCAAGCCCGATCACGTCGAGCGTTTCCCCGGCGTGCGCCAGTATCGCAACCAGGTCGAGGCCTTTGGCCGGTGCCTGCGGACCGGCGCGCCTTACCCCTGGCGGCTGGAGGACGCGCGCGGCACCCAAAGGATGATCGACATGGTCCTTGCGGGCGAGGGCGCGCTTTAACGCTCTGGCAGGGCGTCGCGCAGGAAGCGGACCATGTTGCCGCCCATGACCTTGGCGATGGTTGTCTCGGACAGATCCGCCTCCATCAGCGCATGGGTCAGCGCCGGGAGTTCGGAGACATCGAAGGGCGTCTCGACCGCGCCATCGAAGTCCGATCCAAGCGCGACGTGGTCTTCGCCCACCAGGTCGATCGCCGCCCTGATGCTGGCGGCGACCCCGGCGGGGCTTGGATCGCAGGTGACCTCGGACCAGTAACCAATGCCGATAAGGCCGCCCTTGGCGGCCACGGCCTGCATCAGATCATCCGGGAAATTCCGAACCGTATCGCAAAGGCTGCGGATGCCGGTGTGGCTGACCACGACCGGCGCGTCGGTGATCGTCAGCACCTCGCGGGCCATCCGGGGCGAGGCATGGGCGAGGTCGATTATCATGCCAAGGTCGTCCATCCGGGCGATGGTGTCGCGGCCGAACTTCGTCAACCCGGCGTCGGCGCCCGCCGTGCCGTGGAGCGAGGCGCCAAGTTCATTGTCGAAGAAATGCGTAAGACCCAGAAGGCGGAAGCCCGCGCCATGCAGCCGGTCGAGGTTGGCAAGATCCCCCGACAGGGCGTGCCCCCCCTCGGCCCCGAGGATCGCACCGATCACGGATGCCCCGGCCGCGCGGCGGCCAAGCAGGTCGTCAAGGTCGCCGCGGGTCAGAATCTGCATGACCTGATCCGGCGACGCCTCGGCGGTGCGGCGCAAGGCGGCGGCCTGCGCCAGCGCGCGTTCGGTCAGGTCGAACCAGCTGCGCGTGGGACGAAGCTGCGCGATGGACAGAAGCGTAATGTTGTCGCGCGCGGCGGCGTCGTTTCGAGAAACATTCAGACCGGCTGGGCTTTTTGTAACAGTCGCAAAGACTTGCAAGGCGACATTGCCATCCCGCATGCGCGGCAGGTCCATGTGGCCGCGCGAGGATCTTTGCCGCAGGTCACGATCCCAAAGCAGGCTGTCGCCGTGCCAGTCACCGATCGTAAGCCGGGAATGCAAGGCCCGCGCCTTGTCGCTGACCGGCCAGGGCTTGTGCCGCGCCACCCGGTTCATGCCGCGTTCGACCTGCGGCGGGCCGAACACGAAGACCCCCGCCAGCAGAAGTGCCGCCACCGCTGCGAAGGCCCAGAGGAAATTCTGCACTTGGGCCTCCGCTTTCTGGGGTTTGCTGAAGGGTTCTGGTCGAAACGCGCCTGCCTGTTCCCGGTTCCGCGCCGCTCAGGCCTCCATCGCCTCAAGCTCGTCGATCATCCCGGCGATCATGCTCAGGCCCTTGTCCCAGAACTTCGGGTCCGAGGCGTCAAGGCCGAAGGGTGCCAGCAGTTCCTTGTGGTGCTTGGAACCGCCCGCTTTCAGCATGTCGAAGTATTTCTCGGCAAAGCCGGGCAGGCCCTCCTCGTAGACCGCATAAAGCGCGTTCACGAGGCCGTCGCCGAAGGCATAGGCATAGACGTAGAAGGGCGAATGGACGAAATGCGGGATATAGGTCCAGAACGTCTCATATCCGGGCATGAATTCGAAAGCATCGCCAAGGCTTTCGAACTGGATGCTCATCCAGAGCGCGTTGATGTCGTCGGGGGTCAGTTCCCCTTGCGCGCGTGCCGCATGAAGCTTGCATTCGAAGTCATAGAAGGCGATCTGACGGACGACGGTGTTGATCATGTCCTCGACCTTGCCCGCCAGCAGGCTCTTGCGTTCGGCCGGGGTCTTGGCCCCCGCCAGCAACTTGCGGAAGGTCAGCATTTCGCCGAAGACCGATGCGGTTTCGGCCAGCGTCAGCGGCGTGTCCGAGAGGAATTCCCCCTGCGGCGCGGCCAGAACCTGATGGATCCCGTGGCCGAGTTCATGGGCCAGCGTCATCACATCGCGCGGTTTGCCAAGGTAGTTGAGCATCACATAAGGGTGCACGTCCGTGACGGTCGGATGCGCGAAGGCACCGGGGGCCTTGCCGGGCTTCACGCCCGCGTCGATCCAGCCTTTTTCGAAGAAAGGCGTGGCCAGTTCCGCCAGCCGCGGGTCGAAGGCGGCATAGGCGCTGTCCACGGTGGCGCGGGCCTCGTCCCAGGCGACGATCTTCTTTTCCTCGATCGGCAGCGGCGCGTTGCGGTCCCAGACCTGAAGCTTGTCAAGGCCCATCCATTTGGCCTTCAGCCGGTAGTAGCGATGCGACAGCTTCGGATAGGCGGCGACGACCGCATTCCTCAGCGCCTCGACGACTTCGGGTTCGACATGGTTCGACAGGTGCCGCGCGGTTTGCGGCGTGGGCATCTTGCGCCAGCGGTCTTCGATTTCCTTGTCTTTGGCGAGCGTGTTGTGGATGCGGGCGAAAAGCTTCACGTTTTCGCCAAAGACCTTCGCCAGGGCCTTCGCCCCTGCCTCGCGCGTCGGGCGGTCGGTGTCGGACAGCAGGTCGAGCGTCGCTTCAAGGTTCAGCGCTTCGGCCTTGCCCTCGACCGGGAAGGTCAGGCCGGCCATGGTTTCATCGAAAAGCTTGTTCCAAGCCGCCGCGCCGACGGTGGACTGATCGTGCAGGAACTTCTCCAGTTCATTCGACAGCTGGTAGGGCCGCATGGCGCGCATCCGGTCGAAGACCGGCTTGTAGCGGGCAATGGCCGGGTTGGCAGAAAATAGTGTGATATAAGCGGCTTCTTCGATGCGGTTGAATTCAAGACTGAAGAACACAAGCGGCGTGGTAAACCGCGTGATCCGTTCCTGACAATCCGACAGGAACTTGGCGCGTTCGGCATCCATGGTGTTCTGGTAGTAGCGAAGCCCCGCAAAGGACATGATGCGCCCGGTGATGGCGCTGATCCTTTCGTTCCGCTTAATGCATTCCAGCATCCGGTCTGCGTCCAGCGACGCGAGATGTCCTTCGTAATCCCGCGCGAAGGCTGCACATTCGCCTTCGATCCAGTCCATGTCGCGCTTCAGTTCCGGCGCGTCGGGCGCGGTGTAAAGGTCGCGCAGGTCCCATTCGGGAAGGTTGCTCAAAGGCTGGCCGCCGGTGGCATTGGCATCGTGGACGGGGCGGGCGGCGCGTTTCAGCATGGGATCGGTCCTTCGTTGCAGGGTGCGTCAGAGATAGGCACCCTTCGGCCCCGCTGGCAAGGCCCGGGTCCGGTTGCGCGAACGTGACGGGGGGATCGGGCCGTTCCGTGATAAGCTTTTGTCATCGGGGTTCGGTTGAGACGCCCGAGTTTCGCGCCGCCGCGCCGACCCGCCACCAAACCTGTGGGAGGCCACAAGCGATGACACAGACCATTGGCAACCCCCTGTCCTGGGGGGCAAGAAACCTGAGCGCGGCAGGCCATGCACTGGGCGATGCCGCACGCCACATCGGCGGGAATGAGGCCGAGGCCCTGCCGCGGCTGCAACCGCTCGAGATGTCGGACCTCACGGCGGCCTTGCGAAAAGGCATGAGCGATTTCAGCGCCATGCGCGGCGATCTTGTCATGGCGACGCTGCTTTATCCGATCATCGGCGTCGGGCTGATCTGGGCGACGCTGCATCAGGGCGCGCTGCCGCTGATCTTTCCGCTGGCGTCGGGCTTTGCACTTGTCGGCCCCGTCGCTGCGCTGGGGTTCTATGAACTCAGCCGCAGGCGCGAACTGAGGGAAGAGCCAAGCTGGATGGATGTCTTCGGCGTGCTGAAGGCGCCGGGGTTTGGGGGCATCGTCCTTCTGGCCATCGGGCTGGCGGCGCTGTTCATCGCTTGGCTTATCACCGCCTGGGGGATTCACCGCCTGACCATGGGCGCGGCCCCGAACGGCGATGCGGCGGCATTTCTGGACAGCATTTTCAGCACCGAAGGTGGGCGCAGGATGATGCTGATCGGCATTCCCGTGGGATTCGTGTTCGCGCTGGTGGCGCTTTCGGTCAGCGTGATCAGTTTCCCGCTGATGCTGGACCGTGACATCGGGCTGCCAAAGGCGGTCGTGACCTCGGTCCGGCTGGTGCGGCAGAACCCGGTGGTGATGCTGGCCTGGGGCGCGATCGTGGTGGCCGGGCTGGTGATCGGCGCGCTGCCCTTCCTTCTGGGGTTGGCGGTGACGTTGCCGATCCTTGGCCATGCGACCTGGCACCTGTATCGGCGCGCGGTAATCTGAGGGTTCGGTGATCTGACGGTTCAGAGAAGCGCACGCAGCGTATCGATCGTGTCGATCTCCGACACGGGCTTGTCCTGCCGCCAGCGCAGCATGCGCGGGAAGCGCAGCGCGATCCCGGATTTGTGGCGCGGGCTTTCCTGGATGCCTTCGAAGGCGATCTCGAACACCAGTTCCGGCGTCACGCGCCGGACGGGACCGAAGCGTTCGAGGGTATTCTTTCGCACCCAGGCGGTGATCTGGGTGAACTCCTCGTCCGTCAGGCCGGAATAGGCCTTGGTGAAGGGCACAAGCTGATTGCCGTCGCGGACCGCGAAGGTGAAGTCGGTGTAAAGGTTCGCCCGCCGCCCATGGCCCGCTTGGGCATAGACCATCACGGCATCGACGGTCATCGGGTTCACCTTCCACTTCCACCAGTCGCCCTTCCGCCGCCCGGTCAGGTAGGCCGAGGCGCGGCGTTTGAGCATCAGGCCTTCGGCGCCGATCTCGCGCGATCCGGCGCGGAGCGTGGCGAGGTGTTCCCAGCCGTCGAAGGGAACCTCGGGCGACAGAAGCACCGGCGCGTCGCCGGGGCTAGCGGCGACCAGAGACTGAAGCCGCATCCGGCGTTGCTGAAGCGGGGTGTCGCGCAGATCGACGTCGCCTTCTTCCAGAAGGTCATAGGCCATCAGCACCACGGGCGCCTCGGTCAGCAGCGCCTTCGGCACGGTCTTTCGGCCAATGCGTTTTTGCAGGGCCGCAAAGGGAAGGGGGCGGCCCCCGGCATGGGCCAGCACTTCGCCGTCGATGACGATGCCTTGCGGCAGGAAATCGGTCAGGCGGGCAAGTTCGGGAAAACGGTCGGTCACCAGCTCCTCGCCCCGCGACCACAGGTAATGGTTGCCGCCGCGCAGGATCAGCTGGCCGCGGATGCCGTCCCATTTGTATTCCGCCAGCCAGTCTGCGGGGTCGCCCAAGGTGTCGGGCAGACCTTCCAGCGCATAGGCGAGGTAGAAGGGATAGGGGCGGCTTTCGCTTGCCCCGGCATGGGCGGTGAGGACGAGGCCCGCGAAGGTGGCAGATTCTGGCGACCAGTCGCCCATCAGCCGATGCGCAAGGTCGGCTTCGGGGATGCCGGTCGCCTGGGCCAGCGCGCGGGTCATCAAGGTCTGGCTGACGCCGATGCGGAAGCCGCCGGTGATGAGCTTGTTGAAGAGGAAGCGTTCGTCAGTGTCCAGCCGATCCCAGGCGGCGAGGATTTCCGCCTTGCGGGTCAGCGCGTCGCGGCCCGTCAAGGCGCGGATGCGGAGGATCCAGTCTGTCAGGCTGTCGTCGCTGTCGTCGCTGGCGGTGCGGGCCGGGGGCAGGACCAGGGCGATGGTTTCCGCGAGGTCGCCCGCCACGGCGTAGGCTTCTTCGAAGAGCCAAAGCGGCAGCCCGGCGGCCTCGGCCGCCCAGGTCCTGAGTTCGGTCGCGTTGACGGATCGCTTCGGCCGACGCCCCGACAGAAGCGCGATGGTCCAGATCCGGTCGGGTTCCGGGGCCTCGCGGAAATAATCCGTCAGCGCGGCGACGCGGGCGTTGATGCTGGTGGTTGCGTCCAGCGCGGCAAAGAGGCGGGCGAAGCGCTTCATCCGCTGCCCTCGGCGCTGTCGCTTTCGATCAGCTCGGGCGCGGCTTCGGCGGCTTCGCCTTCGTATTCCGTTTCGACGACGCCTGCCTCATAGCCCTGTTCTTCAAGCCAGCGCCGGAAGGGTGCGGTGTAGCCATGCGTGACAAAGACCCGCTCTGCCCCGGTGGCGCGGATGGCGGCGTTCAGGCCCGTCCAGTCGGCATGGTCGGACAGCACGAAGCCTTCGGCCAGACCCCGGCGGCGGCGGATGCCCCGCAGCGCCATCCAGCCGCTCGCGAAGGCTTCCGCCGACGGCAGGCCGGGCTGGGCAAAGCGCCTGAGCCACGGGGTGCCCAGCGCGGATGGGGTGGCGATGACAAGCGCGCCGGGGTGGCGGCGGGGGTCGAGGTCGGGGGTGACCTGAATGGTGGGCGGCAGGGACAGCCCGCCGGCGCGAAGGGCGGCGTTGACGTTTTCCACCGCGCCGTGGGTCAGGATCGGGCCGATCCCGGGATCGACATTGGCAATGATGCGCTGCGCCTTTCCCAGCGCATAGGCGCCGATGACCGAGATCCGCCCCTGATCGCGGTTGGCCCGCCACCAGTCGTTGATGCGGGCCATGATCCGGGCCTGCGGTTCCCACCGGAAGACCGGCAGGCCGAAGGTGCATTCGCTGATGAAGGTATGGCAGGCGACCGGCTCGAAAGGTTCCGAAAGGTTGTCCGGTTCGACCTTGTAGTCGCCCGAGACGACCCAGACCTCGCCCGCGACCTCGACCCGGATCTGGGCCGAACCGGGGACATGGCCCGCCGGATGGAAGGACACGGTTGCGCCGCCGATCCGCTGCGGGGTGCCGAAAGCCAGGGTTTCCAGCCGGACCTCGCCCAGCCGCTGACGCAGGATCGGCGCGGTGCCGGGGGTGGAAAGGTAGCTGCCCATGCCGGCGCGGGCATGGTCGGAATGGGCATGGGTGATCAGGGCGCGGGGCACAGGACGCCAGGGGTCGATGTGGAAGTCCCCCGCCGGGCAGTAAAGTCCGCGGTCCGAAAAGGTCAGCACCGGATCGCGCCCGCCTTTCGATGTCATCGCACCTGCTTTCACGCCCTGTTTTCCCTGCGCCGCATCTTGAGGGGCGGGGCCGACGGCGCAACCCCCGCGCGTTCCGCCGGATCAAAAGGCCAACGCTGCGGCTTTGGCAGGGTTCCGTCCTCTGCGGTTGCAGAGCGCGCCTTGCGGCAATAGGCTTGCCCGAAAACGCAGGGATAAGCGTCCATGACCTATTGCGTCGGCCTTCTGGTGAACCAGGGCATCGTGCTTCTGTCCGACACCCGCACCAATGCGGGCCTGGATAATATTGCCACCTATCGCAAGATGTTCACCTTCGAGAACCCCGGTGAACGGGTGGTGTCGATCATGACCGCCGGGTCGCTGTCGATCACGCAGACGGTGATTTCCCGGCTTGCGGAAGCGACGGTGGCCGAGGATGCGAGCCCCGAAACCTCGATCCTGATGGCGCCCTCGATGCTGGATGTGGCCGAGATCGTCGGCGACATGCTGTCGAAGGTGCGGGCCGAGGTCGATGAGAAGCTTTCGGCCATGGGCCAGGGGGCCTCGGCCTCGATGATCGTGGCGGGGCAGCGGCGCAAGGGGCGGATGCGGATGTTCCTTGTCTATCCCGAAGGAAATTTCATCCAGGCCACCGATGACACGCCGTTCCTGCAGATCGGGGAACACAAATACGGCAAGCCGATCCTTGATCGGCTGGTCCGGCCGCAGACCTCGCTTGCGGATGCGCAGAAGGCGGTGCTTCTGTCGATGGATTCGACGCTGCGCTCGAACCTTTCGGTCGGGATGCCGCTGGATCTGGCGGTCATCGAACGCGACAGCTACCGCCTGGGCCTGACCCGCCGGTTCGAAGCCGGCGACCCCGAGTTCCGCGCCATGAGCGAAGCCTGGTCGAACGCGCTTCGGGAAAGCTTCAGCCGCGTTTCGATCTGAGGGGCGGAGTTCAGCCGCGATGGCGGTCGAAGAAGCCGGTGATCCGGTCGTAGAACGCCGCCCGGATCGCGGGGGTCTCCATCATGATTTCGTGTTCGGCGCCCTCGACCACATCCAGCACGCCACCGGGCCAACGCGTCATGACCTGGCGGATCGATGGCACATCGACGACGCGCTCGCGCGACCCGATCGAGGTCAGCGCGGGAACGCGGGGCGACTGCATCCGCCTGAGGACCAGCATCTCGCGCAGGGCCTCGTGCAGCCAGTTGAGGCTGGGCCCGCCCAGCGCCAGTTCGGGGTGCTGGCTGGCCTGCCGGGTCATGAAGCCGAACATTTCGCGGTCGGTGGTCAGGAAGTTGTTCTCGAAGGGCTGGGTGACGACGTAGCATCCGGCGTTGCTGCCGGGGACATAGGCGTCAGACCGGCCGATGTAGCGGCTGGTGCCGCTGACCACCCAGGCCACGGGAACCAGCGCCGGGGCGATGCGGATCCCCCACATCGGGGCCGAAAAGGCCGCCGCCCGCACGGCAAGGCCGTTGTGAAGCGCGCGAAGACCGATGCAGCCGCCCATCGAATGGCCAAGCAGGAACCAGGGGCGCGGCAGGTTGGCGCTGCAGGCAAACTGCATCGCCGCCGCCACATCGCGCTGATAATCGGCAAAGCGCCGGACATGGCCCCGGTCGCGATCCGCGATCAGCCGGTCAGCCAGCCCTTGCCCGCGCCAGTCGATGGCCAGCATCGAATAGCCCCGCGCAGCAAGGTCGATCGCGGCGGGACCATATTTTTCAAGGTATTCGGTGCGGCCAGGGAACAGCAGCACCGTGCCCTTTTCGCCGCCCCGCCAATAGCCCACCCGGATACGCACCCCGTCCGAGGCGTGCAGCCAGCGGATCACGCCGTCCTGCGGCGCGGTCGTCACGTCATCATGAAAGGGCGCGGCGGCTTCGGCGGCAAGGGTTGAGGTCATGGCAGGGATGGGATGCGTCAGGACAGCGCCGCGCCCAGTTGCATGGCCTGGCCCATGTCGCCCTCGACGCTGAGCTTGCCGGTCATGAAGGCGGCGGTCGGGTTCAGCGTGCCTTCAAGGATCGCCTGGAATGTTTCGGCGTCAGCGGTCAGCGTCACGTCCGCCGCCTCGTCGGCCGCGCGCACCCCCGAAGCGTCGAGCATGATCGCGCCTTCGCCGGGAATCACGAACTTGGCGGAACCGGCAAAGCCGCTCGACAGTTTCTGCCCCAGCGCGGCCACGGCCGCATTTACCACATCGCTCATCTTTCCTCCGGGAATTGGTCGCCGGAAAGATGTCCTCCCGACTTGTTTGCGCTATAGATTGCCCCGATATGCTGAGCATGGCCAGTTCCAGATTGCGTTTCGTTGCGGCATTTGCCGTCCTGCTGCCGATGGTGGCCGGGGGATCGCCGCTTGCCGCGCAATCGGGGGCGGACCTTGCGCCTACCGATCAGGCCCCCCCCGATCAGGCTCCCGGCGCGCCGAACGGGCTTCCGCCTGAAAACCGGCTTCCACAGGCGCCTTTCGACGGGCCGGGCCTGACCGCGCCCGGCAGCCCGATGCCCAGCGTGCCGCCCGCGCCGGGCGAGGCGCCGCAGGATCAGGGCGCGCTGGAAAAGCTTTATCGCGATCTGGCCGATCCCGGGAACCCGAACTGGGCAATCACCGAATCGGACGTGCAGCGCGAATGGTCGAAGTCCGGCTCGCCCACGATGGACCTGCTCTTGCGGCGCGGGCGCGAGGCGCTGCAGGCCGGGGATCTGGACGCCGCCATCGAACACCTGACCGCGCTGACCGACCATGCGCCCGATTTCCCCGAAGGCTGGAACGCCCGGGCGACGGCCTTCTTCATGAAGGGGCGTCTGGGGCTGGCGGTGTCGGACATCCAGCATACCCTTGTCCTCAACCCCCATCACTACGGCGCGCTGGCGGGACTGGGGCTGATCTTTGAACAGCTTGACCGCCCTGACATGGCGCTGAAAGCCTATCGCGCCTCGCTGGCGATCAATCCGCATCAGGTTCCGGTTCTGGAAGCGGTGGGACGGCTTGAATCCGAAGATGCGGGAACTGCGCTCTGAAAGAACTGGAATGATGAACCTGCAAGGGCGGATCACCGCGGTCCTTGGTCCGACGAACACGGGCAAGACGCATTACGCAATCGAACGGATGCTTGCGCATCGCACCGGCATCATCGGCCTGCCGCTGCGCCTTCTGGCGCGCGAGGTCTATGACCGGATCGTCGCCGCGCGCGGGCCTTCGGTCGTGGCGCTGGTCACGGGCGAGGAACGGATCGTGCCCGACCGGGTGCAATACTGGGTCTGCACCGTCGAGGCGATGCCCGAGGGCATGGGCGCGGATTTCGTCGCCATTGACGAGATACAGCTTTGCGCCGACCCCGAACGCGGCCATGTCTTCACCGACCGGCTGCTGCATACGCGGGGCCTGCAAGAGACGCTTTTCCTTGGATCGGAAACGATGCGCGGTGCAATCGCGTCACTGGTTCCAAAAGCGCAGTTCCTGAAGCGGGACCGGTTTTCGACCCTCACCTATACTGGGTCAAAGAAACTCAGCCGCATGCCGACGCGCAGCGCCATCGTCGGCTTTTCGGTCGACAACGTCTATGCCATCGCCGAACTCATCCGCCGCCAGCGCGGCGGCTGCGCGGTGGTGATGGGTGCGCTGTCGCCCCGGACGCGCAATGCGCAAGTCGCGCTTTACCAGAACGGCGACGTGGATTTCCTGGTGGCGACCGATGCGATCGGCATGGGGCTCAACCTGGATATCGGCCATGTCGCCTTTTCCGCGACCTCGAAATTCGACGGGCGGCGGATGCGCCATCTGTTCCCGCATGAAATGGGCCAGATCGCGGGCCGGGCGGGCCGGCACATGCAGCCGGGCACCTTCGGCGTGACGGGCGAGGTTGGTCCCCTGGACGACGACCTGGTGGAAGCCCTTGAAAACCATCGCTTTGCGCCGATCCGCCGGTTGCAATGGCGCAATTCCCGGCTGGAGTTCGGGCGGGTCGAACGGCTGATCGCCAGCCTTGAGGAGATGCCGCAGAACGAATGGCTGACCCGTGGGCGCGAAGCCGATGACCTGCGCGCGCTGAAGGCGCTGGCCGAGATGCCCGAAGTCCGCCAGCGCCTTGGCACGCCCCGCGATGTGAAGCTTCTGTGGGACATCTGCCGGGTGCCGGATTTCCGGTCGATTTCCGAACAGGAACACGCAACGCTTCTGGCGCGGCTTTTCGACTTCCTTCACGATCCGGGGCATGTGCCCGAAGACTGGCTGGCCCAGCAGATCGCCCGCATCGATCTGGTGCAGGGCGACATCGACACGCTGTCGCGGCGTCTCGCCTTTATTCGCACTTGGACCTATGTTGCGCAACGCACGGGTTGGGTCGCCAATGAATCGCATTGGCGGGCCGAAACTCGTGCGGTAGAAGACCGACTGTCGGACGCGCTGCATGGCGCGCTGACCCAGCGATTTGTGGACCGGCGCACCAGCGTTCTGCTGCGCCGGCTCAAACAGAAGGAGAGCCTTGTGGCCGAGGTGAATGATAAGGGCGAAGTGACGGTCGAGGGCGAATTCGCCGGTCGACTGGAAGGCTTCCGCTTCCAGCAGGATGCGTCGTCGACGCCCGACGCGGCGCGCACGCTCAGGCAGGCGGCCTATGAGGCGCTGCGCCCGGAATTCCACCTGCGCGCCGACCGCTTCTACAACGCGCCCGACACCGAGATGGATTTCACCGAACAGGGTGGCCTGATGTGGGGCAGCCATGCGGTGGGCAAACTGGTCAAGGGCTCTGAACCGCTGAAGCCGCAGGTCGAGGCCTTCGTGGATGAAGAGGCCGGCTTTGACGTGGCCGAAAAGGTCCGTCGCCGGTTGCAGCATTTCATCGACCGCAAGATCGCCACGCATTTCGAGCCGCTTCTGGCGATGGGCCGGGATGAGACGCTGACCGGGCTTGCCCGCGGCTTTGCCTTCCGGCTGATGGAACATCTGGGCATCCTGCCGCGCGAAGCCGTCGCGGCCGAGGTCAAGGATCTGGATCAGGAAGCCCGGGGCGCGCTTCGCAAGCATGGTGTGCGCTTCGGCCAGTACACGATCTTCCAGCCCGCGCTTCTGAAACCGGCGCCGACGCGTCTGCGGCTGGTGCTGTGGTCGGTCGCCAACGGCCTTGACGAATTCCCCGAAAGCCCCCCGCCGGGTCTGGTCACGATCCCGAACATCGTCGATGTGCCGAAGGTGCATTACACGCTGTCGGGCTACCATCAGGCGGGCGCGCGGGCGATCCGCATCGACATGCTGGAACGGCTGGCCGACATCCTGCGCACCAAGGACAGCAAGGCGGGGTTCGAGGCGACCGCCGACATGCTGTCGATCACCGGCATGACGCTCGACCAGTTCGCCGACCTGATGGCCGGTCTGGGCTACAAGGGTGAAAAGGGTGAACGCGAAAAGGCCCGCGCCGTGGCTGTCGAACCTGCGCCTGCGCCCGAAGTCACCGAAGGCCCGGTGAACCCGATCCCGGAAGAAGAATCGGTGCTGGCCCCCGCGCCCGAACCGGTCGAGGCCGAGGCTGCGGCGCCGGAAATGGAAGCCTTCTACACCTTCACCTGGGCACCGCGTGCGCGTGGCCCGCGTCAGGGGGGCGGTGAGGGCCGCGCCGACTTCCGCAAGGGCCCGCGTGGCCCGCGCAGCGAAGGCGAGGGCGCGCGCGCGCCGCGTGGCGACCGTCAGCCGCGCAAGGAAGGCGAAGCCGCCGAAGGCGGGCAGGGCCGTGGCCCGCGCCCCGAACGCGGTGAACGCGGCGACCGCCCGGAGCGCGGCGAACGGGGTGAGCGGGGCGGCAAGCCCTTCGGCAAGGGCGGCAAGCCGCATGGCAAACCGCACGGCAAGCCCGGGCGCGACGATGACCGCAATTTTGAATCGCGGCCGCCGAAGAAAGACCGGATCGACCCGGACAACCCCTTCGCCGCCGCTTTGGCCGGGTTCAAGGTCAAGCCCTGAGCGGTTCGGGCGACAGCCGCATCCGGGTTGACAAATGGCTGTGGCAGGCGCGGTTCTTCAAGACCCGCAGCCTTGCCGCCGCCACCGTCGCCTCGGGGCATCTGCGCCTGAACGGCCGGCCCTGCGACAAGCCGGGCCATGCCGTCGGCCCCGGCGACGTGCTGACCTTCCCGCAAGGCAATCGCATCCGGGTGATCCGGGTGCTGGCGCCGGGGGAACGGCGCGGCCCCGCGACCGAGGCAGCGACGCTATATCAGGATGAAGACGCAAGCCCCCCAAGCCCGGATGGCGCGGCATGACGCCCTGCCGTCTGGGCCCGAAGGACGCCGACCTCTGGTGCGCCATCCGGGCCGAGGCGCTGCGCCTTTCCCCCGAACATTTCGCGCCGCCCGACGCCGGACCCCCGCCCGAGGCGCGGGTCGATTTTGCCGCGCGTCTTCGTGATGGTTCGGTCTGGGGGGGTGATCGAGGGCGGCGCGATCCTTGCCATCGCCGCGCGCGGATCGGATGCCGCCAACCCCCGGCGCGTCTGGCTGCAATCGCTTTACACCCGGCCGGAGGCACGCGGGCAAGGCCATGCCCGACGCCTGATCGCCGCCATCGAGGACGAAGCGCGGCACTTCGGCGCCCGCGAGGTCTGGCTGGAGGTCGGCCTGACGAATGTTCCGGCGCGGGGACTTTATGCCGCCTGCGGCTATGCCCCTTTACGCGAAGGCTCAGAAACCGCGCTCATGCGCAAGAAGCTGTGACGGTGGCTTGAGCCGTGGGCCGCGATCCTTTAGCACCGCCATGACAGCCAGACAGGTCACACCATGCCGCAGTTCCTGAACACCGCCGATCCCGATTTCGAAGCCGCCTTCACCGCATTGCTGGGGCAGAAACGCGAAGACGCGCCGGATGTCGATGCCGCCGTGGCGGCCATCATCGAGGATGTGCGCATCCGCGGCGATCAGGCGGTGATCGACCTGACGGCGCGCTTCGACCGGCTGGAGCTGACGCCCGAGACGCTCGCCTTCAGCGCGGCCGAGATCGACGCGGCGGTGGCGCAGGTTTCGCCCGAGGATCGCGCGGCGCTGGAACTGGCGGCGGAGCGCATCCGCGCCTATCACGAACGCCAGATGCCGGAAGATGCAGAATGGACCGACGCCAGCGGCGCGACGCTGGGCTGGCGCTGGACGCCGGTTTCGGCGGCGGGGCTTTATGTGCCGGGCGGGCTGGCGTCCTATCCATCCTCGGTGCTGATGAACGCGATCCCGGCGCGGGTGGCGGGGGTCGAACGGTTGGTGGTCGTCTGCCCGACGCCCGAGGGGGTGGTCAATCCGCTGGTCCTCCTGGCGGCGCGCATTGCGGGGGTGGATGTGATCTACCGGATCGGCGGGGCGCAGGCTGTGGCCGCGCTGGCCTATGGGACCGGCACCATCAAACCGGTCGACAAGATCACCGGCCCCGGNNCCCGGCAATGCCTATGTGGCGGCCGCAAAGCGCCGGGTCTTCGGCAAGGTCGGCATCGACATGATCGCTGGACCATCCGAGATCCTGGTGATCGCGGACCGCGACAACAACCCCGACTGGATCGCGCTTGATCTGCTGAGCCAGGCCGAACATGACGAAAGCGCGCAGTCGATCCTGGTGACGGATGATGCGGGCTTCGGTCAGGCGGTTGCCGCGGCGGTGGAAAAGCGGCTGGAAACGCTGGACCGCCGCGCCATCGCCGGGGCCAGCTGGCGCGACCACGGCGCGGTGATCGTGACCCGCGACCTGGACGAAGCGGCGGCGCTGTCGGATCGCGTCGCGCCCGAACATCTTGAATTGTGCGTGGCCGACCCCGATGCGCTGGCGGCGCGCATCCGCCACGCGGGCGCGATCTTCCTGGGCGCCTATACGCCCGAAGCGATCGGCGATTATGTCGGCGGCCCGAACCATGTCCTGCCCACGGCGCGTTCGGCGCGGTTTTCGTCCGGGCTATCCGTGGTCGATTTCCTCAAGCGCACCACGCTGGCGCGCATGACGCCCGGTGCGCTGGCCGCCATCGGCCCTTCCGCCGAACGGCTCGCCACCAGCGAAAGCCTTCAGGCGCATGGGCTTTCCGTCCGTGCGCGGCTCGACGCGCTCAATCAGGGCTGACGGCGGATCTTGCCAATTTCGCGCCGATGGTGTCTTTCGGCATCTGATGATTTTACTGACTGACAGACATTGCCCGGTTGATTGAGAATGTCTGTGCGGGGGAACGGATGAGCCGTCTTTGCCGGATCGAGATTGATGACACGGGCCTGCCGGCCCCGACGCCCGAAATCGAACAGGAACGGAAGGTCGCCGTCTTCGACCTTCTGGAAGACAACAGCTTTGCCATTCCGGCGCGAGGCGACGCGGCCGCGCCTCAAGGCCCGTTTTGCCTGGCGCTTGGCGTCCGCGACGGGCGGCTGGTCTTCGACACCACGACCGAGGCCGGCGCCAAGGTGGCCGAGTTCCACCTGTCGATGGGCCCCTTCCGGCAGGTGGTGAAGGATTACTTCCAGATCTGCGAAAGCTACTTCGACGCCGTGAAACGCCTTCCGCCCGCGCAGATCGAAGCCATCGACATGGCCCGGCGCGGCATCCACAACGAAGGCGCGCGGGTCTTGCAGGAACGGCTTGAGGGCAAGGCGGATTTCGACATCGACACCGCCCGCCGCCTGTTCACCCTCATCTGCGTCCTGCATCCCGGGGGCTGAGGGTGGAACCGGGGAAGCTGCCGCATTCGGTCCTGTTCTGCTGCGACCATAATTCGGTCCGCTCCCCCATGGCCGAGGGGTTGATGAAGCAGCTTTACGGTCGGCAGGTCTATGTCCAGTCGGCAGGCGTGAAGAATGACCTTGAGGTCGATGGCTTTGCCGTGGCCGTTTGCCAGGAACTGGGGGTCGAACTGGCCCGCCACCGGTCGCGGAATTTCGACGAGATGCAGGAATGGGGCGACGACCTGTCGGGCTTCGATCTGGTGGTGGCGCTGACCCCCGCCAGCCAGCGCCGGGCGCTTGAGTTGACGCGGTTTTTCCATCTGGACGTGGAATACTGGCCGATCCTCGATCCCACCGGTCTTGGCGAGGGGCGCGAGGCGAAGCTGTCCGCCTATCGCCAGGCCCGCGACCAGATCCGCCATCGGATCGTCGAACGCTTCGGCCCCCCCGCCGAGGCCTGAGGCGCGCCCTCTGCGGCAGGGTGTCGCGGACGGGCCAGAACCTGTCTGAATCGCAGTGGGCGCGGGGGTGCGCCCGTGCCAGAACGGATCGGAATCCATCCGCCAGCCCCGATGCTGGCCCCCAGACCCGGAGACGCCCATGTCGCGCCAGATCATCCAGGCCTATTACGATGCCTTCAACCGGGGCGATGCCGCCGCGATGCTGGCGCTTTTGTCGGACGACATCGAACACCACGTCAACGAAGGCAAGGTTCGGCGGGGCAAGGCGCTGTTTGAGGAATTCTGCAGCCACATGGGCGTCAGCTACCGCGAGACGCTGACCGATATCGTGATCTTCTCGAACGAAGACGGCACCCGTGCCGCCGCGGAATTCGTCGTGAACGGCGAATACCTGAAAACCGACCCCGGCCTGCCCGAGGCAAAGGGCCAGACCTATGTCCTGCCCGCCGGCAGTTTCTTTGCGCTGAAGGATGGCAAGATCACCCGGGTCACAACCTACTACAACCTCAACGACTGGATCGCCCAGGTTTCGGCCTGAGGAGGTTTCCATGTCCATTTCCGTTGCCACCCTGACCGGCGACCAGATCACCGCGGTTCTCGACGATCTGGCGCGGCTGCGCATCACGGTCTTTCGCGCCTGGCCCTACCTGTATGACGGCGATCTCTTTTATGAACGCCGCTATCTCAAGCACTTCGCGCAAAGCGCGGGCGCGGTCGTCATCGGGGCCTTCGACGGGTCTGACCTGATCGGCGCCGCGACCGGCGCGCCGATGGAGGATCATGCCGAGGATTTCGCCCGGGCCTTCGCGGCGACGGGCATTCCGCTGACGGATATCTTCTACTGCGCTGAATCCGTCCTGTTGCCGGACTACCGGGGCAGGGGGCTGGGCCATGCCTTCTTCGACGGGCGCGAGGCGCAGGCGCGGGCCCTGGGTCGTCGCTGGGCCGCCTTCTGCAGCGTCATCCGCCCCGCCGACCATCCAGGCCGGCCCGTGGACTATCGTCCGCTCGACCCCTTCTGGCGGTCGCGCGGATATGAGAAACTGCCGGGCGTGATTGCCGAATTTTCCTGGAAAGACCTCGGCCAGACCGAGGAAACGCCGAAGCAACTGCAATTCTGGATCCGTGATCTGCAAGCCGGGGACCGCACATGAAAGTCGCCGCCGCCGCCTATCCCCTGACCTGGTTCGACAGTTGGGCCGACTATGAAGCCAAGATCCGCGCCTGGGTATCCGAGGCGGCGGGCGCGGGGGCTGATCTGCTGGTCTTCCCGGAATATGCGCAGAACGAACTTGGATCCTTGGGCGGCAAGGCGGTCGCATCGGACCTTGAGGGCGTGCTTCGTGAAACCGCGCGGCACCGCCCGGCGGCGGATCGGCTGCTGGCCGACCTGGCGCGGGAACATGGGGTGCACATCCTGTCCGGCTCGGGCCCCGTCTGGGCCGATCCGGCGGGCCGCCCGGTCAACCGCGCCACGCTGATTTCCCCCGAAGGCATCCTTGGCCATCAGGACAAGGCGATGATGACCCGGTTCGAGCGCGAGGATTGGGATGTCACCGGCGGCGAGGGGCTGACGGTCTTTGAGACCACACTGGGCCGGATCGGCGTCGTCATCTGCTATGACAGTGAATTCCCGCTTCTGTCCCGCGCGCTTGTCGAACAGGGGGTGGAGCTTCTCCTGGCCCCTTCGGCCACCGAAACCTTCGCGGGGTTCATGCGGGTGCGCGTCGGCAGCATGGCGCGGGCGCTGGAAGGCCAATGTGTCGTGATCCATGCGCCGCTTGTGGGCGATGCGCCCTGGTGCGTCGGGCTTGAGGAAAACACCGGCCGCGCTTCCGCCTATGGCCCGCCGGACCGGGGCTTTCCCGAAACCGGCATCCTGGCCGAAGGCGCGCTTGGCGAACCCGGCTGGACCTATGCCGAGGTCGATCTTGAGGCCGTGCGACTGGCCCGCACCGATGGGGTTGTCCTGACCCATGCCCATTGGCCCGAACAGGCGTCGCGGGTGGCGCGGGTCACGGTCGCGCCGTGCCTTGGCGAAAAGCGCGGGGCGTGACTGCCTATTAGCCCTTGAAAAGCGGCCCGTTCGGGCGCATTTAGGGCGCGCCCGGCGCAGGCCCAACGGTCTGCACGCGGGAAACCCATTTTCGGAGTGAACATGGCCAAGGAAGAACTGCTCGAATTCCCCGGTGTCGTGAAGGAACTCCTGCCGAATGCGACATTCAAGGTCGAGCTGGAAAACGGCCACCAACTGATCGCGACGATGGCAGGCAAGATGCGCAAGAACCGGATCCGGGTGCTTGCCGGCGACCGGGTCCAGGTCGAAATGACGCCCTATGACCTGTCGAAGGGCCGCATCAACTACCGCTTCAAGTGACAGGTGCCGCTGCCGCGCCGCGGCTGATCCTCGGCTCGGCCAGCCCGCGCAGGCGGGATCTCTTGGCCCAGATCGGGCTCATCCCCGCCGAAGTCCGCGCCGCCGACATCGACGAGACCCCCGCGCGCGGCGAACTGCCCCGGCCTTACTGCGAACGCATGGCCCGGGAAAAGGCAGAAGCACTGCCCGTTGGCCCCGGCGAAATCATCCTGACCGCCGATACCACCGTCGCCCTTGGCCGGCGCATCCTTGGCAAGCCCGGGGACGCGGCCGAAGCGGCGGCGTTTCTGCATGCGCTGTCGGGGCGGCGGCACCGGGTCATCACCTCGGTCGCGGTGCGCCGGAACGATCGGCTTTGGGAACGCACCGTCGAAACCATCGTCAAGGTCAAGCAACTGTCGAACGCCGAGGTGAACGGCTACCTTGCCAGCGGCGAATGGCAGGGCAAGGCGGGCGGCTACGGCATCCAGGGCGGCTTTGGCGCCTTCATTCCCTGGCTTCAGGGGTCGTTCACCGGCGTCGTGGGCCTGCCGGTGGCGGAAACCGCGCAGCTTCTGCAAGCGGCCGGCATCAGGATTTGGGGGCAGGAATGATCGGACGGATGGTGGTTCTGGGCCGGTTTCGCGGACGCGAGGCGGCGGCTCTGGTCGTGGACGGGCGGCTTGAGGATCTGCTGATCGAGGCAGAAGGCGCGGGATTCCTGCCCGGCGCGATCCTGCGTGGCACCGTCGACCGGCAGATGAAGGGGCAGGGCGGTGTCTTCGTCCGTCTGCCCGACGGCGTGAAGGGGTTCCTGCGCGAAGTCTCGGGCCTGCGTCCGGGGCAATCGGTTCTGGTGCAGGTCGCTGGCGGCGCCGAACCCGGCAAGGCCGTGCCCCTGACGCTGCGGCTTCTGTTCAAAAGCCGCCACGCCATCGTCACTCCCGACGCGCCGGGGCTGAACATCTCGCGTCGCATCCGGGACGAGGACGAACGCCAGCGCCTTGCCGCCCTTGCCACGGACGGGATGGAGGGATCGGCCTTCGGCCTGATCCTGCGTTCGGCCTGCGTGGCGGCCGAGGATGACGACATCGCCGACGACATCGCGCAGATGCGTGATCTGGCCGACAATGTGCTGGCCGATGCCTCGGGGGAACCCGAGCTTCTGGTCGATGCCCCCGGCCCCCATGACGAGGCCTGGCGCGACTGGGCCGACCCGGCGCCCGACGCGGTCGAGACCGGCGAGGCGAGCTTTGCCGATCACGGTATTGACGCCATGATCGACGATATTCTGGCGCCGGTTGTCCCGCTGCCCGGCGGCGGCCACATGGCGATCGAGCCCACCCGTGCGCTGATCGCGGTCGATGTGAACACCGGTCCCGACACCTCGCCCGCCGCGGGGCTGAAGGCCAATATCGCCGCCGTCCGTGACCTGCCGCGCCAGTTGCGCCTGCGGGGCCTTGGTGGGCAGGTGACGATCGACTTCGCGCCGATGCCCAAGAAGGACCGCGCCGTGGTCGAGCAGCAGCTGAGATCCGCCTTCAAGTCCGAGGCCGCGGAATCGAGCCTTGCGGGCTGGACCCCGCTTGGCAACTATGAGCTCCAGCGCAAGCGCGACCGGCAGCGGTTGACGGAAATACTCGAAGAAAGCGGAAGATGATCCCAATGATCCCGCAAACGGTCAGCATCAGTGCGCGGGCATCGGGGCGCGACAACCATTTCAACCTTATCCGCTTCATTGCCGCCTCGTCCGTTCTGGTGTCTCACGCCTGGCCGATCGCCTTGGGTCCGGGAACGCTTCAGCCGCTTGAAGTCTTGCTGGCGGGTCACACCTTGGGGGCGGTTGCGGTCATCGTCTTCTTTGCCGTTTCGGGCTATTTCATTGCGCAAAGCTTCGACCGTAGCCGCTCGGCCGTCGTCTTCCTGGCCGCGCGGGGTTTGCGGCTCTTTCCGGCACTGCTGATAATGCTGACGCTG
Organism: Rhodobacteraceae bacterium UBA6236; assembly: GCA_002440945.1. Next base: position 46,107 of record DJWG01000050.1, read on the forward strand.
ACGGTGCTCGGCGGAGCGCTTCTGACGACGGTCGGGCAGGATGCCTACTGGCCAGATGCGGTGCGCTATTTCCTGCGCAACGCCACGCTTTTCGCCATAACCTACGAACTGAGCGGGGTCTTTGCCACGAATCCTTATGGCGGCGGGATAAACGGATCGCTCTGGACGCTGCGGCATGAGGTGGCGTGCTATTTCACTGTCCTCGCTGCCGGAATCCTGCGGCTGCCGGGGCGGGTGATTTCGCTTCTGGCGCTTGCTGGGCTTGGGGCGCTGTCGATCGTAGGGCCCGACCAGGTGTTCGCTTCCGGTGCGGCGGTGAAGTTCGCCGAACTGGCGCTACCCTTCTGGATCGGTTCGGCGCTGTATTTCTGGCGCGACTTGGTCCCACACTCTGTGCTGCTTCTGGCGCTTCTCGTCGGGACGGCGGCGTTGGGGCGGGGTACGGCTTTCTTCGACCTGACTTTGGCGGCGGTGCTTGCCTATGGCGCGATCTGGGCTGGTTTTGCCCCGGCAAGGCCGCTTCTTGCCTTCAACAGGATGGGAGATTTCAGCTACGGCATCTATATCTATGCCTTTCCGGTCCAGCAGCTGGCAGCCTATTTCGGCGCCGTGTCACCCTGGTCGAACATGCTCTGGTCCGCGCCAACCGTCCTGATACTCTCGGCGCTCTCTTGGCACCTGATCGAAGAACCGGCGCTGCGACTGAAGCCGCGCGGCCGTGTCGCTACGCGTGTGGAGTCCGCCTGATGGCCTGTCCGATCTGTTCAAAGCCCGCTGATCCCAAATACCGGCCCTTCTGTTCGCGCCGCTGCGCCGACCTGGATCTTGGCCGTTGGCTTCGCGGCGATTATGTCCTGCCCGGTCGGGAGGGCGATACCGACGATCTGTCCTCGGACGGCGAGGCGGGGAGCGAGCGCAACCCCCTGTTGCGGCACTGATTTTCACCCAAGCGTAAAATTCCTGCAAAAGCCTCTGGACAGCCCCCGCAGCTTTGTCTATTCCCGCCCCACCAACGGCGCCCAGATAGCTCAGTTGGTAGAGCAGCGGATTGAAAATCCGCGTGTCGCTGGTTCGATTCCGGCTCTGGGCACCACTTAAATCCCTGGGATCGCTGGGTATTCGCTTCATTCTGATTTCTCTTTCGGTTCGGGTTTGACGCTTTTGGCGGAAGGTTTGACAATTCGCGCCCGCCGCGCGTTCTCGGTGTGGCGGCGCGCAATCTTGTGGCGGCGCGCAATCTTCCGGACAGGCGTAGGGTAACTTCCGGACGGAAATCTTTGCCGGACCGTTAGGAAAACCGGCCCCTGACAGGATCAGGGGCCGGTCTTGTTTCAGGTCATGGATCTAAGCGCCTGACCATGATTTTCCGTTCCCGGCCCTAACCTCGTCTGGCCCGATTGAGGTTCAGCCCGCCTTGAGTTCAATGGCGCGGCCATGCGCTCCAGCCGCCGTTGTCCAGCTGAGGGAGGCCGACG